>DHNF01000083.1:0-279 GCA_002409375.1 Ruminococcaceae bacterium UBA5423 | reverse complement strand
ATGGTGAATTCAGAGGAACTGAGTTTGCGGTAAATATGTTTTTAGAAAAACTCGGGTGCGGATGGTATGGGCCAAATGAGTTGTGGCAGGTTATTCCCGAAATTAAAAACCTCGCCATTGACAAGCTGGATATAAATCATAAACCTCAGTTTTCCGCTCGCATCAGTAATGTCTGGTTCAATTACAAGAAGTTTTCGTATCGCTGGTATATGGGCGGTGAGAAAAAGTTTGTAGGACACGGCGTGTCAAGCTTGATTACCCGTGAAGAGTTTGCCAAAT
>DHNF01000065.1:14218-17885 GCA_002409375.1 Ruminococcaceae bacterium UBA5423 | reverse complement strand
CAATATACTCAAATCACTTAAATTATTGAACTGCCGCGTTACGCTTGTTCCCTCTTTTACGACAGCCGAACAAATTATTGATTTAAAGCCCGACGGCGTAATGCTGTCAAACGGACCGGGTAACCCTGCCGAAAATATAGATATTATTAACCAACTAAAAAAATTGTGTAATATGAAAATGCCTTTGTTTGGTGTAGGTCTCGGTCACCAGCTCCTCGCTTTATCACAAGGCGCAAAGACCACAAAGCTTAAATATGGACACCGGGGGGCAAACCAGCCGGTGAAGTATATAAAAACCGGGCGAATTTATATCACGAATCAAAATCATGGTTATGCAGTGGCTGCCCATTCATTGCCCAAAAATGCCGTCATAAGCTTTAAAAATGCAAACGACGACTCGTCGGAGGGCATTGAATACACAGACATACCCGCTTTTTCAGTGCAATTCCATCCTGACGCTGCGTCAGGACCGCTTGACACCGGGTTTTTATTCACACGCTTTACAGAACTGATGAAGGAGGGCTGCTGAAGATGCCGCTTAACAAGGATATAAAAAAGATTATGGTTATTGGTTCCGGGCCTATAATTATCGGACAGGCTGCCGAATTTGACTATGCCGGAACACAGGCATGTCGTGCGCTTAAGGAAGAAGGCCTTGAGGTTGTTTTGGTTAACTCAAATCCTGCAACTATAATGACTGACAATGCAATGGCCGACAAAATATATATTGAGCCGTTAACACTTGATACTTTAAAACGCATAATACTAATTGAAAAGCCCGACAGCATTTTATCTACACTCGGCGGTCAGACAGGACTTACTTTGTCAATGCAGCTTGCCAGGGAAGGCTTTTTGGAACAAAATAATGTCCGTTTGCTCGGTGCCGACCCGATGACTATCGACAAGGCTGAAGATAGACAACTGTTTAAAGACACCATGCTCCAAATTGGTGAGCCGGTAATCCCCTCACAGGTTGTAAATGATGTTGAGTCAGCGCTAAGCTTTGCGAATGAAATCGGTTATCCGGTTATTATACGCCCAGCCTTTACATTAGGCGGCACCGGCGGCGGCATTGTAAATAATGACGATGAATTAAGTGAAATTGCTTCAAATGGTCTGCGTCTATCCCCTATCACCCAAATTCTTGTAGAAAAATGTGTATCCGGGTGGAAAGAAATCGAATTTGAAGTCATCAGGGACAGCATCGGCAATGCAATTACGGTATGCAGCATGGAAAACTTTGACCCTGTGGGTGTGCATACCGGCGATAGCATTGTTATTGCCCCTGCAGTCACACTCTCAGACAAGGAATATAGAATGCTGCGTTCAGCGGCACTCAACATTATTACAGCGCTCAAAATTGAGGGCGGTTGCAACTGCCAGTTTGCATTTAACCCCAAAATCAATGAATATGCGGTCATAGAAGTTAATCCACGGGTTTCCCGTTCATCGGCATTGGCATCCAAGGCAAGTGGTTATCCAATTGCCAAAGTAGCGGCAAAAATCGCAATTGGATATACGCTTGATGAAATTCCCAACGCAGTTACAGGCAAGTCCAACGCCTGTTTTGAACCTGTGCTTGATTATGTAGTGGTAAAGCTCCCGAAATGGCCCTTTGATAAATTTGTGTATGCAAAACGCACACTGGGTACGCAGATGAAAGCCACCGGCGAGGTTATGGCAATTGGTGTCAGCTTTGAACAAGCTATTATGAAAGCTGTGCGCGGTGCCGAAATTTCTCTTGACAGCCTTAATTTGCCCAAACTGGCGGAGCTTGACGACAATGAGGTGAAAAAGCGTCTGGATAATTGTGACGATGAGCGGCTATTCACGGTTTTTGAAGCACTTAAGCGGGGTATCTCCTGTAAAGAAATATATGAAATTACTATGATTGACCCATGGTTTATAAGCAAGCTTCAAAACCTTGCAAACCTTGAAATAAAAATGGCTCAGGGTCTAAATGATACACTATACAAGGAAGCCAAAAAACGCGGATATCCCGATAAGGTAATCGAACGCATATCCGGCGAAAAAATTGAAAAGCCATTAAACGCCGTTTTCAAAATGGTAGATACCTGTGCAGCCGAGTTTGATGCAATGACGCCTTATTTTTATTCTACCTATGACAACGAAAACGAGGCAGAGCAATTTATAAAACACAGCGGTAAGGCTAAGAAAACAGTTATAGTGTTCGGCTCAGGCCCCATTAGAATCGGACAGGGGATTGAGTTTGATTATGCCTCGGTTCATTGCGTATGGGCTCTTAAGCAGGCGGGCTACGAAGTCGTAATAGTCAACAACAATCCCGAAACAGTATCAACCGACTTTGATACAGCTGACAGACTGTATTTTGAGCCGTTAACTACCGAGGATGTTATGAATGTTATAAACACCGAAAAGCCTTACGGTGTAGTTGTGGCGTTTGGCGGCCAGACAGCAATAAAATTGGCAAATTTCCTTGAATCACAGGGTGAACGCATATTGGGCACCCCGGCAGACAGTATTGACGCCGCCGAAGACAGGGAACGCTTTGACGAGCTGCTGGAACAGCTTGGCATAAGTCGCCCAAAGGGTACCACTGTCATGAATACAGGGGACGCGCTAAAGGCGGCAAATACATTGGGCTATCCCGTACTAATGCGCCCGTCATATGTGCTTGGCGGACAGAACATGATTATTGCGTTTTGCGATGAAGATATTGAGGAATATATGAGCATAATTCTATTGCATGACATAAAAAACCCGGTGCTCATTGACAAATACCTGATGGGCATTGAAATTGAAGTTGACGCAATCTGCGACCAAGAGGAAATTCTAATTCCCGGCATAATGGAACATATAGAGCGCGCAGGTATACATTCGGGCGATTCAATTGCCGTATATCCCGCTTGGAATGTCAGTGGTCCTCAAATCGAGCGCATATTACAATACACAAAGGATCTTGCGGTTTCATTAAAAACCCAGGGACTGATAAATATTCAGTATGTAATCCACGAAAACGAAATTAATGTAATCGAGGTCAACCCCCGTTCTTCCCGTACAATTCCTTATATCAGCAAGGTGACGGGTGTTCCTATGGTGGATTTGGCGACCCGAGCGATGCTTGGCGAAAAGCTGTCCGACATGGGCTATGGCACAGGGCTTTACCGCACTCCCCCATATATCGCAGTAAAAGTTCCTGTATTTTCGTTTGAAAAATTAATTGATGTGGACACCCATTTGGGACCCGAAATGAAATCGACGGGCGAAGTACTGGGTATAGGCAAAACACTTGACGAAGCTTTGTATAAGGGTTTGGTAGCAGCGGGGTATAAGATGGAAAAACATGGCGGAGTGCTTATCACGGTAAGGGACACGGACAAAACCGAAATTGTAGATACTGCAAAAAGATATGTCGAGCTTGGCTTTAAACTATATGCAACCAAAGGCACAACTCAAATTCTTGGTGAAGCCGGAATACATGCAACACCTGTCAACAAAATTCATGAGTCAGACGATAATGTTATTACACTGCTTGAGAGTGGGAAGGTAAACTACATCATATCGACATCATCCAAGGGCAGACTGCCCAGCAGAGACAGTGTAAAAATTAGGCGCAAGGCTGTTGAGCTTGCTATTCCCTGCCTCACTTCAATTGACACTGCAAATGCTCTTGCAAATAGTCTGC
>DHNF01000065.1:11954-14089 GCA_002409375.1 Ruminococcaceae bacterium UBA5423 | reverse complement strand
TAGTCTGCGAAGCCGTTATTCACAAAACAGCACCGAGCTTGTAGATATTAACAATATGAGGATCGATCATATGAAGCTTAACTTTACAAAAATGCACGGTTGTGGAAATGACTACATTTATTTTAATTGCTTTGACCAGCAAATCACCAGCCCGGAATCACTTAGCGTATACCTATCAGACAGGCATTTCGGAATCGGGGGTGACGGTGTTGTTTTAATATGCCCCTCTAAGGTTGCAGACGCAAAAATGCGTATGTTTAACCTTGACGGCAGTGAAGGTAAAATGTGCGGTAATGCAATACGGTGCGTTGCCAAATACCTGTATGATAACGGAATGGTCAAGAAGGACGAAATCAGTATTGAAACATTAAGCGGCATCAAAAAGCTTAAGCTGTATTTCCAAAACGGCAAGGTAAGCACAGCCACCGTTGATATGGGTCCCGCCTTGCTCAAACCTACTGAAATACCGGTTAAACTTGATGGTGACAATGTTATTTCCCGCCTCGTAAATATCGGCGGCAAGGACTATAACATCACTTGCGTATCAATGGGCAACCCGCATTGTGTTGTGTTCATGGAACACCTTGATAATCTTAATATTAATGAAATCGGTCCTCTGTTTGAATATGACCCAATTTTCCCCGAGCGCGTCAACACCGAATTTGTCACTGTTGTAAACCGTACAACGCTCAAAATGCGTGTTTGGGAACGCGGCAGCGGAGAAACTTGGGCATGCGGCACAGGCGCCTGTGCCGCGGCCGTCGCAGCCGTGCTTAATGGACACTGCCCTGAAAACGAGGAAATAACGGTTCGCCTAAAAGGAGGCAATTTGTCCATTCGATATACAAAGGATACTGTTTTCATGACCGGCAATGCCGTTAAGGTATTCGAAGGCACCGTGGAAATTTAGTAAATACTAAGAACCCCTTAAAGGAGAAATTAAATGAATATCAATACTAACTTCTTGAAACTTAAAGACAGCTACCTTTTTTCAACAATTGCAAGAAAGGTCGATGCATACTCAAAAGCAAATCCCGAAAAGAAAATTATTCGTATGGGCATCGGAGATGTCACGCTGCCCCTTTGCAAAGCGGTAATCGACGAGATGCAGGCAGCTGTTTGTGAAATGGGCAAAAAGCAAACTTTCCGTGGATACGGCCCGGAACAGGGTTACGATTTTTTGGCTGAGCAAATATGTGAATACTATGCCCGGCTCGGAACGAAAATTCAACGGGACGAAGTGTTTATCAGCGACGGTGCAAAAAGTGATATCGGAAATATTCTTGACTTGTTTTCTGTGGATAATACGGTGTTGATACCTGACCCGGTATACCCGGTTTATGTGGACACCAACATTATCGCCGGACACAATATCATATATATGGACGCAACCGCTGAAAACGAGTTTCTACCGCTGCCCGACCAAGAAGTGAAGGCCGATTTGATTTACCTGTGTTCACCAAACAACCCCACCGGTGCCGTCTATAACAGGCAGCAGCTTAAAGAGTGGGTGGACTATGCGCTTAATACCGGCGCGGTAATACTTTTTGACGCTGCCTATGAAGCCTTTATCTCTGATGACAGTCTGCCTAAAAGTATATTTGAAATCGAGGGCGCAAAACGCTGTGCAATTGAATTTTGTTCATTTTCTAAAACAGCAGGATTTACAGGAACACGCTGCGGTTACACTGTAGTGCCGATGGCGCTTGAAAAAGACGGCACCAAGTTGAATAGCCTGTGGCTGCGCCGCCAAACTACAAAGTTCAACGGTGTCCCTTATATTGTACAGCGCGGTGCCGCTGCCGTCTTCACGCAAGAGGGACAAGCCCAGATAAAGCAAAACATCAACTATTATATGAGCAACGCTAAAATAATTGCTGATGCACTCCAAAACAAAGGCATTTGGTTTACGGGCGGCCATAATTCACCGTACATCTGGTTAAAATGTCCCGATAATATGGGGTCATGGGATTATTTCGATTATCTGTTAGAAAATGCGCAGGTAGTTGGCACACCGGGTGCCGGATTCGGCAAGAATGGCGAAGGTTATTTCCGGTTGTCGGCTTTCGGTGATCGGGATAATACACGGCAAGCCGTAAAAAGAATTTTATCTTTATAATTTACTAAAGAACGGG
>DHNF01000065.1:8572-11749 GCA_002409375.1 Ruminococcaceae bacterium UBA5423 | reverse complement strand
CCCCGTTCTTAAGCTGTATTCAATAAGGTTAGTATCTTCTTCTGCGACGAAACAGCTCTGAAAGTAATAAAATTTCAATGATATCCCTAAGGAGTCCCCGGCGCCTAAATCCCCCACGAAAAGGTGCTTGAACCTCAGCTACCCCAGGGATAGAGCTTGCCTTTCTTTCTTGCTCACGAGCATACTCTACCATGTCAGGATACATTCGACATACATCATCGTAGATGTTATCAGCCATTTTTTCAATCATTTCCTGATTTACCATTCCATATACATCCATTTCATCGCAGGCCATTAAAACAAAAGGCTGTAGTTTATAAAATATTTCCGGATATACAATACGATATGTAATCATATCCGACAGCTCTGTTTGCAATTCTGATGCATTATTAGGCGGTGTATTTCTGTTTGAATAACGCCTTTGATTCATATAATCGTTTTGCAAAATATTCCCTCCAAATAAAATAAACATTAATACAGTATATGAATCACAGAATAATTTTGCTAAAAATAAAATCCGCCGGTCAAAACCGGCGGATTTTAGCAGGAAAATTATATTGTTTTTTATAAAACCGGTGAAATCGGCTTGCCCTGTTCAAGCATATTAAGCATCTGCTCGCAGATCATAAGGCAACGGGGCAAATGATAGGGACCTTTCCACATAGAGCCTTTTTGCATATGGGAAACGCTGCCGTCACGGTGAAGATAGCCAAACCACTCGCCATACTCTTTATCATGAAAATGAGAAAAAGTATATTCGTGTGTTTTTTCAAACCAACGCCAATATTTTTCATCTTTTGTCAAACCGTATGCCATCAGGGTTGCTATAAGCACTTCATTATGGACCCACCATAATTTCATATCCCATTCAAGCTGCTCGCATGGGCGACCGTCAACATCAGTAAAATAAAGCATGCCGCCATACTCCTTATCCCAACCGCGTTCAAGTGATCCGTCAAGGATATCAAGACATTTTTTCAAAAGCTTGTCATCGGAGGAATAAATAGCCTCGTTCATCATAAACCAGGCATTTTCGCATGAATGACCGGGATTTATCGTGCGCCCGGACGGATTGTCAATTCTTGACCCGTCTAACAGCACGGTTTCAAGGACACATTTCAGTTCTGATTTATAATGATAATTTATAATATCGTCGGCAATCTCCCGGACAATGGCTGAATAATAATCGCTTTTTTGAGGATTGCATCGGCGAAGAACCTGGGCGCTGCTTACAAGAACCATAGGCACCGCAACTGCCCTTTCGCTGCGAATATTTGCATATGCTTTTGGTGTAATTTTAAAAGGATCGCGTTCGGGAGTGCGATAAAGCGTCAACATCAATTCAAAGGATTGTTCGGCTTTTTCAAGAGCAATTTTGTCACCGGTCAATGCTGAATACTCTGCCATACCCACGACAAAAAAACTTTCAGAAAACATATATCGACGTTTACGCAAAGGCTTGCCCTCTCTTGTAACCTGGAAAAACATACGACCATCATTATCCGTGCCATATTTTTCTAAAAAGTCTTTTCCGGACTTTGCTGCATTAAACCATTCTGATCGGTTTTGGTATAGACGGCATAGGGTTGAAAATGTCCATAAACCGCGACCTTGAAACCAGATTGATTTGTCTGTATTATAACTTTTTCCAATCCTGTCAACAGAAGTGATATATCCGCCGAAATCTTTGTCAATCAAATCGCTTTTCATCCAAAACGGAATACAATCCTGAAGCAAATGATCATTGTAAAATTTGCGATATTTTGAAAACTGTGCTTTATCCATATAAAATCGTCTCCTTTGTTCTTTAGAAATACTAACACTAAAAGGGATTCATTTCAATAGTCCAAACCCAGCAACATAAAATATAATTTACCATAAAAGGGCTGAATATTTTGATTTGCGTATATTGATACTATAATATCAACAGTGTTGAAAGGTAAGATATAAATGGATAAAAGCAATTTTGTAAACGGACCGGGCATTCCGATGGGACTTGGTATGGCTCTTGCACAAAACACTAAAGCAATGCAGTATTTTGCATCGCTGCCGGCGCAGGAACAACAGACAATTATTGAAAACACACACAATATACGCTCAAAACAGGAAATGCAATCATTTGTCAACAGTTTAATTAAATAGTATAGATGGGGCGGTTTGCACCGCCCCTTTTATTTTGAATAACATTTCTGTGCATATTCACCTGCAAAATCGATTTATAGATTTTAAATCAATTGAGTGGATTTTTTTCTTTAAAAGAGTTATAATGGCTGCAAGATTATATTATGGTTTCGCATACATTGAAAGGAGCAGCATTATGGCGTCGAAAAACAGGATAAAGCTTGAAATATGCTCGACCGAATACATTATTATTTCTGACGAACCGGAATATTACGTGAAAGAGCTGGCAGACGAGCTGGATAAATCAATGCGAGATCTTATGGACAATGACTCGCGCGTTTCGACTACGATGGCGGCCGTACTGTCTGCACTGACATTTGCGGATGAGTGCCGCAAAGCCACCGCTTCCGCTGATAATCTTCGCAGCCAGATAAAAGAATACTTAAGCGAAAACGCGCGCGTACGTGCAGAAGCTGAAGAAGCGCGCCGTGAAAATGAACGGTTGCGCCGGGATTTAGACGAATTGATTAAATGACAAACCGAAAGGCCGAATGTAATGAAAGATCCGGTTAATACCGGCCGGTCGGGCAAACTCGAGGTTCTTGCTCCGGCAGGTTCTTTTGAAGCGCTTATTGCAGCAATACACTGCGGTGCTGATGCAATATATCTTGGCACAGGCAAATTTAACGCTCGCCAAAACGCACAGAATTTCGATGCCGCCGCTTTGCGTCAAGCGACGGCGCTTTGTCATTCACATGGAGTTAAACTGTATCTTACTCTTAACACGCTTGTCCGGCAGAATGAAATGCATGAAGCATTGTTGGTAGCACAGCAGGCGTGCGAAATCGGTGTTGACGCGATTATTTTACAAGACATCGGACTTGCACGTCGAATTCGTGCATCAGCTCCAAAAATACAACTGCACGCCTCAACACAGTTATCTTGTCATACTCCGGCAGGTGTTCGTGAGCTTGCGGATATGGGGTTTTCCCGCGTGATACTTGCACGAGAAATGTCTCGTGACGAAATTGCCGAGTGTGCAGGAAATGGAGCCGA
>DHNF01000065.1:2968-8420 GCA_002409375.1 Ruminococcaceae bacterium UBA5423 | reverse complement strand
AGGAAATGGAGCCGAACTCGAGGTGTTTGTGCACGGCGCTTTATGCATGAGTGTGTCGGGGCAATGCATGATGTCGGCAATGCTTGGCGGACGCAGCGGAAACCGCGGTCTTTGCGCCGGTCCATGCCGCTTGCCGTTCATGCCGACTTTGGGACAAGCTGTCCCTAAGTCAGATCAAAAGGTCTTAAGCCTTAAAGATTTATCACTTATTGAATATGTTAGTGAGCTGGCTTCGATAGGAGTTTGCTCTCTTAAAATAGAGGGGCGTATGAAACGCCCTGAATATGTTGCTGCCGCGACATCATGTTACTCTGCAGCAAGCACAGGCACAAAAAATATTGATCCCAATCTATTAAATGATTTGCAGGCTGTATTTTCACGCTCTGGTTTCACTGACGGATATTACACTGGGCGACGGGGCAAAAATATGTTTGGTTCACGAACCTATGAAGATGTTACTGCTGCTGCACCTGTCTTAAAGCGTTTGGCACAACTGTACAGCAAAGAAACAGGGCGCATTCCGGTCAAACTAAAATTTGTCGTACGGTCGGGGCAACCCGCTGTCCTATTTGCCAAAGATGACAGTGGCAATTTTGCAAAGGCATTTGGCGATGTTCCGCAGCCCGCAATCAATCGCCCACTCGATGAAGTATCTGCTGCTGCACAATTACAAAAAACCGGAGGAACGCCTTTTTTTGTCAAGATTACATGTGATATTGAACATGGATTAGCTATGTCGCTGTCTTCAATCAATTCATTGCGCAGGCAGGTGCTTGATGATTTGTTAAAACAGCGGTCATTACCACACCCTGTACCCTTTAACAAAACCGTATCTCCTCCCCCGCCCCTGTCTGCTCGGTCCGTACTGAAAAAAGAAAAAATGCCGGTTTTGGTTGCCCGTTTTGCAAACGCAAATCAAATTCCCAAAAATACAAACGCTGATGTTATTGTGTTGCCCCTTGATACGCCGGTTGATATACTTTCCGAATTGAGTATCAAACACTCTGTTTTTGTAGAAGTTCCGCGCGGAATGTTCGGGTCAGAAAAAAGCACGCTTGATAAACTGATTGGCATTACAAAAGCAGGAGTAAGTGCTGCACTTTGCAACAATATCGGCGCAATCGCTTTGGCTCGTACTGCAAACATTGCGGTTGTTGCTTATTTTGGTATGAACATAACAAATGTTGACGCGTTAAATGCTTTGGTTCAGCATGGTGTTTCGGCAGCCGTATTGTCACAGGAGCTGACATTTAAGCAAATGAGTTTTGCGCGACTCGCTCTCACGACCTGCGGTATTGTTGCTTACGGGCGCCAACCTCTTATGCTGACGCGCAACTGTCCTTACAGCGCTTTTGCAGGTTGTGATCGCTGCAAAGGTAAAGCGTCGTTAACCGATAGGCGCGGAATATGCTTTCCGATAACATGTTCAGGCGGTTGCTCAGAACTTCTGAATTCTGCACCTCTCTGGCTTGCCGACCAACTGTCAAAGCTTCCCCCCTTGGATTTTATTGTGCTCCACTTCACAATTGAATCCAGACAGCAAACAGCGGATATCATCGACGCATATCGCAGTGGCAGCCCACCTCCTGAAAATTTCACCCGCGGTCTGTATAAACGCGGTGTTGAATAAGTTTTATACTATTATCATACTAAAATTCTATCATCTTTTAGCCTGATAAAATGATTAAAAAGAAAGGCATGAAACACAAATGCAGCTTCAAATTCAAAGACTTGATCCGCGTGCACAAATCCCGACGCGCGCCACAAGCGGAAGTGCCGGCATGGATTTGCGCGCATTGCTTGACAAGCCGGTGTGCATACCGCCCGGCGGTCGCATATCTATACATACCGGAATTGCGATAGGTCTGCCCGATTCAAATACAGTAGGATTAGTCTTCGCCCGCAGCGGCCTTGCAGTTAAGCACGGCTTAGCACTGTCAAATGGAGTGGGCGTAATAGACAGTGATTACACAGGCGAGATTATTGTCGGACTTGTCAATCTCTCTGACACTGAATACACCATAAGTCCCGGTGAACGAATAGCCCAGCTTGTTATTTCCCCGGTAATACCCGCAATACCCGTCGAAGTCGAAACACTTAAAAAAACTTCACGCGGTGACGGCGGTTTTGGTTCTACTGGCATATTATAATAAGGAATGAGTATTATGAAAACAAAAAATACATTTTTGCTTGTTTTTCTAATATTGGCGGCAATTGTGCTGTCAGCGCTTGTTGCAACAATTACTCAAAACATTGATTATCTAAAATGGCTGACATGGGGAGACAGCTTCGGATTAGACACTGTAAACATTGACTTGTCAATAATAAAACTTAGCTTTTCGTTTCACATGCAGGTCAATGTGCTTCAAGTGGTTTTTATTGCAGCCGCTCTGCTGATATATTACAAAACAAGGTAGTGAAAATGGAAAAAATAATTTTAGCTTCAGCTTCTCCACGCCGACGCGAAATACTTCAGCTGCTTGATATACCTTTTAAGGTGATCCCTCCCAAACAAGAAATGACGATAGACAGCAATATACCCTTAGATAAAGCTGTGCTCAATGTTGCCCGCAGCAAAGCTCTTGAAGTTTCGGCAGCATATCCCGAATATACAGTAATCGGTGCAGACACCATAGTTGCGATTGACGGGGTTGTTCTCGGGAAACCGAAAAATTCAGAACACGCAAAAGAAATGTTGGAAATGCTCAGCGGCCAAATTCATAATGTTATGACTGCAGTTTGGATTTTTGGCTCCGGTCTGCCCGACGATGGCAGCGGATTTACAGATACGGCCAAGGTTGAGTTTTACCCTTTAAGCAAATCCGAAATAAACGAATATATCGCAACAGGTGAGCCGATGGACAAAGCCGGAGGATATGGGATACAGGGCAAAGGAATGAGGCTTGTCCGAGCTGTTTACGGAGATTATTATACTGTTATGGGATTGCCAGGGGCTCGTCTTTGGCGGCTTTTAAAAGGCAAAGTGTATTTTTAACGGGTTGGGTTCTTGTTTTGCGTCGGATTTTCCCTTATTTAAAAAATTTATGTTGAGAAAAACTTTATTACAGTATATAATATTAAATTGTAATGTTTGGTATATACTGCAATTTGCACGCCTAAACTTCATATGGGAATTAGAATTTCCTATATTATGAAAGGAAGACAACAACATGTTATTTAACCGCGATATTGGAATTGATTTGGGCACCGCGAACACGCTCGTCTTTGTAAAAGGAAAGGGTATAGTTACACGCGAGCCTTCGGTTGTCGCAGTTGATGTCAAATCCGATACCGTCCTTGCGGTCGGCACCGAGGCCAAAGAAATGATTGGCCGCACACCCGGCTCGATATCTGCGGTCAGGCCGCTTGAAGACGGGGTTATTGCAGATTTTGATATAACTGCTGATATGCTGAAGCATTTTATACACAAAGCCATGCACACTACCTTCCTCACCCGCCCCCGTGTTATTGTATGCATTCCGTCCGGTGTAACCGAGGTCGAGCGGCGCGCAGTGGACGAAGCTGTCCGCAGTGCAGGTGCAAAGGATGTTGATTTGATAGCAGAACCGATGGCAGCAGCTATTGGGGCAGGGCTTCGCGTTGATGAACCTGCCGGCTGCATGATTGTCGATATCGGTGGCGGTACATCCGAGGTAGCCGTAATTTCGCTTGGCGATATTGTTACCTCCTGTTCTGTTCGCACAGCAGGCAACGATTTTGATGAGGCTATTATTTCATATATTAAAAGAAAGTATAATTTACTGATTGGTGAACGCACTGCCGAAGATATTAAAATCAATCTTGGTTCGGCATTCCCCGAACCTGAAGTAAAAACTGCTGATGTCAAAGGGCGCAACCAGCTCGACGGACTTCCCAAAAATATCACGGTATCCTCCGAAGAGGTGCTTGAAGCTTTGTCTGATCCGGTAGGTACCATTGTTGACGCAATAAGATCAACACTTGAAAACACACCACCTGAGCTTGCGGCCGACATCATAGACAACGGCATTATGCTGACAGGCGGCGGCGCTTTGTTGCGTTCACTCGACAAGCTTATCGCGCGGGAAACCGGCATTCCGGTACACATTGCCGAAGACCCGCTTGACTGCGTTGTAAACGGAACGGGCAAGTGCCTTGACCTTGGCATCGTAGGCAACTTCCGCTCACGCAAATATCGCTGATTTCAAGTTTTATACTAATAATTTGTGTGGCAATTTGCCCCGCTTCCGCAGGTTGCGGGTGCGGGGTTTTCGTTGAAAAGGGAAAGCTGAGGTGACGCCGTGAAAAATTTTATAAAAAGCACTGCATTTAAAGCGTTGTCGGCTGTGGCACTATTTTTGGTCGGCATAATGATTTATGCCGCATCAACCTCAGGCGTCGCTACTATTCCGGAAATTTTAACCGGTGCAATAGTTACTCCGATACAATCATTAGGCTCGTCTATATCCGATGGCTTTTATAATTTCATCGGAATTTTTACAGATTCCAACATACTTCGTAAAGAAAACAGCAAGCTGCAAAGTGAAATAAACGATCTGCGTCGAAAGCAGGTAGAGCTGGACGAGCTTAAGCGGCTTAATGAGCTTTACCGTCAGTTTCTTGAGCTTAAAGAACAAAATCCCGATTACAGCTTTGTAGACTGCCGTGTTATTGCAGTAGATGCAGGCAGCAAATATGGTAATTTTACGATAAATGCCGGTATATTAAACGGTGTTGAGGCTAACCAGCCTGTTATAACTCCTCAGGGTCTTGTCGGAGTGGTTTATCAGGCCGGGCTCAATTTTTCAAAGGTGCGCACAATTCTTGACCCGTCAACCCAGGTCAGCGCGTCGGTCAGCCGAACCAACAGTGGTGGAGTGACAGGCGGCTCGCTTTCTCTTGCTTTGCAAAACAAACTTCGACTTAATTACTTGTCCCGAAACAGTGGCGTCGCCACCGGGGACAGTGTTATCACATCGGGTAAGGGCGGTATTTATCCCGACGGTCTTCTTATTGGTGCAATCAAAGAGGTAGAATTAGAATCGGACGGCCTTACGATGTATGCTGTTATAGAGCCGTTTGCAAATATCAATGATGTATCGGATGTATTTGTAATAACAGGGTTTGAAAGTCCATCTGAGGATACCGAATAATGCGGGGAGGTGCCTTAAATTGAAGCCTGAAGAACGAACCAACGCAGGACACTTGATAAATCGGCTTGGTAGCCGTTATCTTAAATGGACTGCATATGGACTAGTGATTCTGCTCACCATCATTCTGCAATCGCTGCCCCGTCTTTTGCCCCAAATACTCAGTGCAAGACCACTGTTAATTATTCCGGTTGTTGTATGCGTTGCGATGTTTGAGGGCCCTGTTGGCGGCGCTGCTGCCGGAGTGTGCGGCGGCATTTTATGGGACTTGTTTTCAGACAGGTTGCTTGGCTTCAACGCACTTATTTTATTAATTTTATGCT
>DHNF01000065.1:0-2848 GCA_002409375.1 Ruminococcaceae bacterium UBA5423 | reverse complement strand
TAATTTTATGCTGTGCCTGCGGCCTTATGTCTCAGCTTTTAATTCGCAACAACCTATTGTCAACTTTGTTAATGACAGCAGCAGCATTGTTTGTTCAGGGGTTACTAAGCTGGTTCTTTTATGATTTGCTGCTTGATTTCGAAAATTCCCTTACCGCACTTTTATACTTTACACTCCCTGGAATACTCTATACACTGATACTTACTCCGCCTATATATCTTGCTGTATATGCGGTTGCAAGGCTTTTGCGAAACCGCGAATAGCTTGGACACTAGGAGAAATACCATGCGAGATGAAAAACTTAATCCCACAAAACGCCGCGCAGTTGCGCTGGCAATTTTCATTGTGTTTATATTTACTGTCTATTCGATACGCCTTTTCCAAATTCAAATAGTAGACGGCGAAGAATATGCACAAATTGCAAGCAGAAATGAAACCATAAATGTTCCGATACAGGCATCTCGCGGTGAAATACTTGACAGGTATCTCAAGCCTATGGCAATTAACCGCACCAGTTTCTCAATTATTTTTGACTATGCTTTTTTTCCCACCGGCAAAAGTGAAGAACAGCAAAAAAAACAAAATGACATTATATTGGCACTTACACAACTGCTTACATCTACAGAATGTGAATGGAATGATACACTTCCAATATCAAAAACTACACCTTATAAATTTTTGGAGCAGCATAAAAGCAGAATAAGCAGCCTTAAGTCAAGGATAAATGTTGCGGAATATGCAACAGCAGAACAATGTATGGACAGACTTACAGAGCTTTATTATCTTGAGAAATATACTCCGGAACAACAACGCATTTTGGCAGGCGTGAGAAACGAAATTGATATTCGTCAGTTTGGTTATAAAAATCCATTTACATTTTCGAACGATATCTCTGAAAAAGTGTATAATATTATTTTGGAAAACAGTGTTAGCTTTCCCGGAGTTAATGTCCAAACAATACCCGTGCGTGAATATGTCAGCAAGCGCGTAGGCGCACACCTTATCGGAACAGTGGGCTATATATTTGCCGATGAGTATGAAAAGTTAAAGGACAAAGGATACCTGCTTAGCGATACTGTAGGCAAAAGCGGTATCGAAGCTGCGCTTGAAGATGAACTGCGGGGCGTTAACGGCACAAATACGATAATTAAAGATGCAACGGGAACTGTAGTTGAAAAAAGAGAAACCTTGGCACCCCGCCCGGGCAATACGGTAATACTCACCCTTGATTATGATGTTCAAAATGCTGCTCAAATTGAACTCAATAAAACCATATCCGAGCTTCGCAGTCAAAAATCATCCAAATTGGTTGGACAGGATGTGCGCAGCGGTTCGGTAGTTATGTTAGATATAAAAACAGGCGGCGTACTTGTTTCGGCAAGCTGGCCTGATTTTGACCTTTCCACCTATAATGTTGATTATTCAAAGCTTACCAACGACAAGGACAGGCCACTATATAACCGCGCTCTTTCGGGTGCATTCGCATGTGGGTCAACAATGAAGCCGGGTGTTGCTCTTGCCGGCATAACCGAGGGTATAATAGATGCCTCCTCAACGCCGGTCTATTGTGATAGAGTATATCATTATTACGAATCAAGCAATTACGCGCCAAGATGTCTTGACCATCACGGCAGAATAAGTGTCGTTAATGCTATATCCCGTTCATGCAATGTGTTTTTTTATGATTTAGGTCGGCGTTTAGGCATTAATAAAATGAATGAATACTCGGCTTTGTTCGGTTTGGGACAAAAAACCGGTATTGAAATTGGTGAGGCAACCGGCGTGCTGGCAGGCCCTGCCCACAGAAAATCAATAGGCGATGTATGGAACCCCGGTGACACATGTGCTGCCGCAATCGGGCAGGCAGACAATTTGTTTACTCCAATACAGCTGGCGTCCTATGCCATGACAATGGCCAACGACGGCGTTCGTTATAAAACCCATCTTGTAAAAAGTATCCGCAGCTATAACGGCGTTGAAACGGTTGTCGAACCCGAAGTTGCCGCAACTGTCAAGCTATCGAAAAAAGCGATTGATACAGTGCGCGAAGGTATGATTAAGGCGGCAAAACCCGGGGGCACTGCAGGCACACAATTTGCAGGCGCAAAATATACTGTCGCTGCCAAAACCGGTACGGCACAGATTGTAAGAACCCGCTCCGATCATGGCGTGTTTATTGCCTATGCCCCGGCCGAAAATCCCGAGGTGGCGATAGCAGTGGTGCTCGAAAACGGCACATCGCGTCCGTCAACGGCACTTGCCCGCAAGGTTTTGGATGCGTATTTTGAATCCAAAAGCAAAGGCACTGCCCCCACCCCACAGGGCGAACTGTTGCCATAAAATATCAATCTAAAAATCGGCGGGACGCCCTCATCCCGCCGATTTTCCATTGTTGATTTTTCTAAAACCCGCGCGAGCTTCCGCCGCCGCCGAAGCTACCTCCTCCGCCACTAAATCCGCCGCCGCCAAAGCCGCCTCGGCCTGAACCAAATCCGCCGCCGCGTCCGAATCCGCCTCCACCAAAGAATATGAATGGTGGACCACGCCGCCCGCCACGGTTAAACAAAACGATAAAGATTAATATAATTATAATGGGCGCCAGGCCGCCGAAAAGACCCCCCACAAAATTCTCTGAATCCTCTTGAGTACTGTCAAGATCCTCGGCCGGAACATAGCCCTCTGTAGGCTCAATGCCATACTCAATATAAACCTCGTTTACAAGCGCCTTATAAGCCTCGCGAATTCCAGTGGAATAATCATTTTTTCGTAAATGAGGCGTCGCATAATTATCCAAAATAATACCGGTTTCAATGTCGGTCAAGCCACCTTCCAAGCCGTAACCAACCTC
>DHNF01000163.1:24814-28480 GCA_002409375.1 Ruminococcaceae bacterium UBA5423 | reverse complement strand
TTTTTTTAAACTGTTCAAGTGCCTCTGATATAGGGGCGCGGTTTTGTTCATATTTATACAATAACAGCACCCTCCTTAAATTCAATAAACATTAATACCGCTGAAAATTTCAATCATTTCCTGCCTTATGTTGTTGGTAATTTGCAGCCTGTGTTTTGGAGCAAGCTCGTAAACATCGGTATTAAAAAGATAACTTTTTAATTCCACTTCCTTGATAAGCATTTTTGTATGAAAAATATTGCTTTGATATACATTTATATCAATTGCGTCGTATTTTTCAAGTGTAGCTTTATCAATATAGTCCTGAATCGAGGTAATCTTATGGTCGATAAACAGCTTTTCTCCTCTCACGTCACGGGTAAACCCCCTGACCCGGTAATCCATCGTGATAATATCCGAATCAAAGCTGCCGATAAGATAATCAAGCGTGCTGAGTGGAGTTATCTCGCCGCAGGTTGCGACGTCTATATCAACTCTGAAAGTGGCAATGCTTGTTTCGGGATGAAATTCGGGATATGTGTGGACCGTAACATGACTTTTATCAAGATGTGCAACCACGGTTTCGGGCTTTAGAATATCCGTAACATCACTGTCGGGGATCATCGAGCCTATCATTTTTTCTTCAGCAATCAAAAATGTAACGCTTGCGCCCTGGGGTTCATAATCCTGCTTTGAAACATTAAGGACATGGGCACCGATCATTTCGGTAAGGTTGTAAAGAATCTTTGTTAGCCTGTCTGAATTGTATTGTTCGTCAACATAGGCAATATAATCCCTTTGCTCGCGCTCAGTTTTAGCGTAGCAAATATCATAAATATTAAAGCTTAAAGATTTGGTTAGATTATTAAACCCGTAAAGCTTAAGTTTGTTTTCCATATGCATTTGTCCTTTCAGGAAAAAGAGTTCTAAAACTAAGAAACGCCCAGGTGACAAAATGGTATTCTACCACAATAATCACTTGAGCGGATATTCTACAAAACAGGTTTAAATAATCCACAATGCAGAGCCGTCAGAGTCTATATAGCAAGAACTTTACTTTTACCACTCTTATTGACTGTTTCACAAGTGTAGTGTAGTGAATACACATAGGTTTAAAATAACCAACTTATAAAATATAGAGCTAAAAATAGAGCTGAAAATTCTTAAGCTAAAGCTGTTGGACAACCAACAACCGTTAGACACTGCTCTCCTTTACACATTATAGTGGAGTATACTATCAAAATTTATCATTGTCAATAACAGTGGATAAAAAATTTAAAAACGAGTGTGAAAAGTACGGTTAATAACATCAAGCTGCTGCTCACGCGTCAGCTTTACAAAATTAACTGCATAACCCGAAACGCGTATTGTCAGTTGGGGATATTTCTCCGGGTGATCCATTGCGTCTATTAAAACCTCACGGTTGAGTACATTTACATTGATATGGTGTCCGGCCTCATCAAAATATCCGTCAATCAGGTTAACAAGGTTTTCTGTTCTTTCTTGCTCACGGTTTCCAAGCGCGCCGGGTACTATCGAAAAAGTATAGCTGATACCGTCCTCGCTGAAATCATACGGAAGCTTGGCAACTGACATCATTGATGAAACACAGCCGTGGCTGTCCCGCCCGTGCATCGGGTTGGCTCCGGGTGCAAAAGGCTCTCCCCCTTTGCGCCCGTCGGGTGTAGAGCCTGTTTTTTTGCCATACACAACATTTGAGGTAATTGTAAGAATTGAAAGTGTATGAATAGCATCCCTGTACGTGGGGCATTTACGAAGCTTGTTCATAAACATTTTGACAACATCAACTGCTATATCGTCAACCCGCGGGTCGTTGTTGCCAAATTTCGGATAATCACCTTCGATCTCAAAATCGACCGTGAGTCCACTTTCGTCTCGAATCGGGTGAACCTTTGCGTATTTTATTGCCGACAGCGAATCTGCAACAACGGAAAGTCCCGCAACTCCACACGCCATGGTACGCACTGATTCATCGTCGTGCAATGCCATTTGCAATTTTTCGTAACTATATTTGTCGTGCATATAATGAATTACATTTAGTGTGTTTACATAAAGCTTTGCCAGCCAATCACAAATCCAGTCAAATTTGCGCATTACATCGTCATAATCAAGATATTTGCCGCGGCAGGCAAGCAGCTCGGGTCCCACCTGCACACCGCTGATTTCGTCGCGTCCGCCATTTATTGCATAAAGCATGGCCTTTGCAAGGTTTGCACGGGCGCCAAAAAACTGAAGCTGCTTTCCAACGCGCATGGCAGATACACAGCACGCAATACCATAATCATCGCCAAACTTTTTGCGCATAAGCTCATCGCTCTCGTATTGAATCGAACATGTTTCAATTGACATTTTTGCACAATATTTTTTAAAGCCATGGGGTAGTCGTGGACTCCATATCACGGTCATATTTGGTTCGGGCGCCGGTCCTAAATTAGTCAGCGTATGAAGAAAACGAAAAGACATCTTTGTCACCATATGCCGTCCGTCGGTGCAAAGCCCTGCAATTGATTCTGTAACCCAAGTAGGATCACCGCTGAAGAGCTCGTCATAGGCCGGTGTTCGCAAAAAGCGCACAAGCCTTAGCTTCATAACAAAATGATCAATAATTTCCTGAATTTCGCTTTCAGTAAACCGTCCGCTCTGCAAGTCCCTTTCGGAATATATATCAAGAAAAGTTGAAACGCGTCCAAGGGACATTGCAGCACCATTTTGCTCCTTAACCGCTGCAAGATATGCAAAGTAGAGCCATTGAACAGCCTCTTTTGTATCATTTGCTGGGCGTGAAATATCAAACCCGTACGACTCGGCCATGCGTTTGAGTGCTTCCAACGCTCGAATTTGTTCGGCAAGCTCTTCACGCTGTTGAATAACGCGCGCATCCATCACGCTGTAAACGGCTTCACTGTGAGAGCGCTTCTTTTCCGAGATTAAATAATCAACTCCGTACAAAGGAACCCGGCGATAATCTCCGATGATTCGACCTCTGCCGTATGAGTCGGGCAGTCCGGTAATAATTCCGGATTTGCGAGCAGCACGCATCTCCGGCGTATATACATCAAAAACACCGTCATTGTGCGTTTTTCGGTATTTGAAAACCGTTTCAACCGTCGGATCCATTTCTCTGTTGTAGGCTTTAAGCGAATTGCGAACCATACGGATACCGCCGAATGGAATTATTGCACGAACTAAAGGGTGTGCAGTTTGCAACCCTACAATCTGTTCGAGCTCTTTATTTATATAACCCGGTGGATACGCGTCAATATCAGAAATGGTATGCGTATCTATATCATAAACACCGCCGCGGTCGTGCTCCTCATTTAAAAGCTGCTTGACACGTTCCCAAAGTTTTTTTGTGCGCTCTGTTAGAGGTTCAAGAAACGATTCGTCACCATCATATGGTGTATAATTGCGTATTATAAAATCACGCACATCAATATATTTTTGCCATGAACCAGCCTTAAACTCGGTCATTGCTATAATCAGCTCCTTTTCAGTCACAATGTTTATTGCAGTCACGATTGCCGCCACGGAATATTAATCAAAACGCCGAGGACGGCGTTGCCGACATTTTATATCGGGCAGGTGATTATAATGATTTTTAATACTGTTTCTTGTTAAAAATATAGAAATAGCTTTACAGGGATTTTTTTGCTTAGCAAGGCGGAG
>DHNF01000163.1:24240-24565 GCA_002409375.1 Ruminococcaceae bacterium UBA5423 | reverse complement strand
GAGGACAGCGTTCCCTACAGTTTAATTACAAGGAAAAATATATTAATCAAGGATTATATTATATCAAACGACACTATTTTATACAATATTCTAATAAATTATTGTTTTCGAAGTTCAATTCAATATAAAAAAGTTTAAAACCATTTTTACATGTCCAAATCAAATCAGATTTATCACCAATCGCCCCGCATTAGAATATTCTGTAAAAGTGACAGGTATAAGGGAGGGGTGGTTATGTTGGATTTAAATGTACCGGTCCGATTTTTTATAGGAACAAACACACCCGGAGGATTTGTCGGATTTGTGGAAGATTTTTATGACGCAA
>DHNF01000163.1:20052-24136 GCA_002409375.1 Ruminococcaceae bacterium UBA5423 | reverse complement strand
TTTTTTTAAAAAAAAAACACCCCCCCGGTGTTTTTTTGTGTTTTGTGAAAGTTTTTTGGGCCGCAAAGGTTGGTTGGCGTGCATACTTGCTAAAAGGCAGTACAGGTATTGATAAAACGTCTTTGTTTAGCCGAATAAATGGGGGCATGACCGAACACGGACAGGAAGTACAGGCATTAATATGCGCTCACAACCCTGATTCGTTGGACGGGCTTATATTCCCAAACATTCGCGCTTGCGTTATAAATGCCGATTCGCCGCATTCCATCGAACCAAAATGTTATGGTGCTGTTGAGCAAATCGTAAATTTCAGTGCATATATGGAAACATCAAAGTTGTATAAGCGCACGCCAGAAATTATCGAGTCTGCATACAATTACAAAAATCTAACCGAGAAATGTCAGAGGTTTCTCAAGGCGGCGGCGTCCTTGCTCGCGGATTCATGGCGAATTGCAAGCGAGTGCACGGACGAGTCAAAAATACAGCGCAATGCTTCGCGTATCGCCGTCAGGGAATTTTCAATAAACGGCCCGCATAAAGGACGCGAAAAGCGACGGTTTTTGTCGGCAATAACCCCGGACGGCGAGATTTTTTTTCATGAAACCATCCAGCATCTTTGCTCCCGCATTTATTCAATCGAAGACGAGCATCGGGCTTCAGCCAGATTACTAATAAACGAGTTGCGAATGCGGGCACTTGACGCAGGCCACGATGTGTTAAGCTGTTATTGTCCGCTCTTCCCTCACGATATGCCCGAACATCTTTTGATACCTTCAATAGGCTTAGGTTTCATAACTTCAAACACATGGCACAAAGCTGACTATCCGGTCTACCGTCGCATTCATGCTGCACGCTTTACCGACTCTGAACGCTTACGCATGCGCCGCCAGTTACTTTCATTTAATCGGCGCGCTGCACGCGAGCTTGTCAACGAAGCTGTGATCATTGCCGCAAAGGCCAAAACATCAATGGATCAAATACGGCAGATTTATGCCAGCCATACCGATCATCAGGGTGCAAGTCTTCTTACCGATTGGATTATTTCTGAGCTTAAAGAGTTAATCCCTGGTGTGGGAGACAAACAAAACAATGACTAAATATATCCATCAAAACCACGCACGGTTACTTCACCAGCATAAACCGGCACGATGTTTTCATCGCATTTGACCAGCAAGCATCCGTCTAAAGCTATACCCACCGCAGTTCCCTGAAAAGAGATTTCACCGTCGGGCGTCATTACACAAACCTCGCGTCCGACTGTTAAGCATTTATTCTCATATTCCTCACGCAATGCCCCAAACCCACTGTCTGTCAATGTCAACCACAATGGCTCAAGTTCATTCAAAATTGCGGCTGCCGTTTCTTCAGCCTTCAGCTCGCGTCCGGATATCATATAAACAGAACCTGCACTTGGTAAACCTGCTTGCTTAAAGGTATCATCCGTCTGCAAAAGATTTATACCAATACCGGCAACAGCAAATGTTGTTTCGCCGTTTACGCTTTCGCATAGTATTCCGCATATTTTGTGATTTTTACAAATTATGTCGTTCGGCCATTTTATTTTAAAAGTTTGGTTAGCAAGTTTATCTAATGCGCGGCATAAAGCCATTCCACACACAACAGGCAGCAGACTTATATTTTTTGTTGATTTAATCAACAGCGACATTGCAAGTGACTGGTTTTGCGTCGATCTCCATTTACGGCCGAACCTCCCTCGTCCGGCCGTTTGGCAAGTCGTCCAGCAAACTGCCCCGTGCGGTAAATCCGCTCCATTTTTTTTAAGCCATAAATTAGTGGAATCAGCACTCGGCAGATAAATCGCTGTTTGTCCCAGCTTGCCGGTTGTCAAGCCTGAAAGCATTATAATATCTCCTTGATGTTGGCAGATACACCCTGCGGCGTAATATCGAGCGTTGCATAGGTGTCTTTATAAGTCAGACTGCCCGGATTGACAATATAAAGCCCGTCTTTATTATCAATCAAAGGCATATGGGTGTGACCGAAAAGCACAATGTCCGCTTTGCGCTCAAGCGCTGCGCGAACAAGGCGTCCAAGTCCGAGCTTGACGCCGTATTGGTGACCATGAGTATAAAAAATGCGTCTTCCCTGTATCATTTCATGACTGCTTTCAGGGAGCTGCCTTGAATATCCCCAATCACAGTTTCCGCAAACCTGCTTTAATGTAATTTGGGGGATTTCCCCGGCGACAAGACTTGCCTCTCTTGCTCCATCCCCCAAATGTATGACTAAGGCCGCTCCGGGTTGCTCATGCAACACCTGCCGCAAAGAGTTTTCATTGCCGTGCGTATCGGATACAACCAAAATTCTCATTAACCGTATACCTCTTCATATTTTAAGTTTAATCATCATAATTATATCATAGACACAATGTGTAAGGAAAGAGTGATTTCAATTGAAAAACAACAAGCTCACGTCCGATCAGCTAAGGGCGCTGGTTCAATATGCAAGTAATAAACTGGGTGTTACCCCCGAACAGTTGTCCAAAACGATAGAAGGTGAACAGGCGCAGCAACTGGCGTCACAGATATCTCAGGCAGATATGTCAAAATTTCAAGCGCTGGTCGGTGACAAAGATAAGCTTGACAAAATGCTCAAATCACCCAAAGCACAACAAATAATTGAAGAACTTCTCGGAAAATAAAAACCAACCGACGCTATACTCGCCCGTAAATGTAGGGAAATCCCACCATTTATATTTTATTCATTTAAATCATGCTATAAATAGATTAGTAAAAACCACCCGCATATAACTTTAATAACGAACCTTTCACAACAAGACCGAAAGGCAGGATGAACGTGGATGATTTAACTCAAAAAATTAGTGAACTGCTGAGCTCGCCCGAAGGCATGCAAAAGCTGCAGGCAGCGGCCGCATCGCTGGGAGTGCTCAAGGAAGATGACAAAGCAGAACCTCAGCATGTGCCTGCTGCAAAGCAATCGGCAGACGAAATTGGTTATTCTTCCCAGGATGAATTGCAAGCGATCAAAAAGCTTATGCCTTTAGTCAACGGCATCCGAAGGGACGACCAGGATATTATGCTGTTAAAGGCAATCCGTCCATATTTGCAGGACGACCGCCGGACGCGTCTTGATGAAACAATTAAAATCATGCACATGCTTAAGGTTTTGCCTTTGCTAAAAGATAAAGGAAATTTATAACCTGACCTGTAAAAAAGTAGGGCGCACTTGAAACACCACCATATGAAAGGAGACTGACTTATATGGATGAAAATATGTTGCGTATGCAGCAGGAAGCGGTTGAGCGGGTGCGCCAGATGCAAGAACGCGCACGCAAGTTTGTCGAAAAAGACGAGGCACCAGAATCACACGACGCATCAAATAAAAACACCTGGGACCATAAAGCCGTACAACAATCAAGTTCCAAGCAAAATCTGTTGAAAGCAAATAAAAATGATAATACTTTGCTTGGTGGCTTTATCGATGACCAGGAGCAACTGCTTTTGTTAATTCTCGCTGTTTTGCTTATAAAAAGCGAAGCACGCATTGAACTGGTTCTGGCTCTTTTATATATTGCAATGTAAAAAGGGAGGCTGTGTCGCCTCCCTTTTTACATTGCAATTTGCGGGCGAACACAGTTTAACCCTATTACTTTATAACATCTAAAACCCTTCATTATAATTTCGGGATAAATGTGTTCGAACTGCATTTCGACATTATTTTTACTATAACTGATTGTTATCATCTTGTTCCTGTCTGCCTAAATCCTTTAAAATTTCATCAACCGTAGGTGAACCGGTGGTCACATTGTCATCAGGCTGAATTTCAACTCTGTCTGACAAATTCTCTGTTATAATACCGTCAGGTTTCTGGCGAGCAAAAATAAAAGTAAAAGCGGTGCAAAGTGCAAAAACTCCAACCGCAAAATCACTTAGGCCCGCCAGTCTGCTCGAATTGAAAGCTTCACTTTCGCCCATTAAAAACAAAACGACGACGACAATCGGTCCGGATAACGAATTAAGCGCCGTGCACAGTGAATAAAAAAGTAACATGCGCGGCGGACACCCATTAATCTTTGTAATATACTGTGAAAATGAAAACAAAA
>DHNF01000163.1:8974-19916 GCA_002409375.1 Ruminococcaceae bacterium UBA5423 | reverse complement strand
ATAGTAAATATCAGCATTACAAAATCATAAAAACTGCGCTCCACCTGGATTGCCCTCGCATAAGATACCTGATACCGGACAAGCCGCACCCATATCCAGACAACAGGAGCAAGCGCCGCCAAAGACCTTACTGGGCTGCTTTGCATTTTATTTTCATTAAGTTTTATTGCCAGCCATAAAAAATACATTCCGGCAAGTATACCGAAAATCAATGTAAAAGTAAGTGAAATGGAATCCAATCGGCCGATAACGGTTTCATTAGGCGGGGGCGTAAGTCCATAAACAGCCCACATGCACGCGTCAAATAGTGAGGACAATATTAAAGCCAATCCAACAAACAAGGCCGCCGCTCTAACAGGCTTACGGTATTGAAGAGATATTTCCTCGATATGCGATATCTTGCCGGATCGAAAAAAAGAAAAAAATGCAATCAATATCATTGATACAAGCATCACACCTATAACAAGGTAACTCACATGAAATGTTCCGGTTTGAGTGTCCTGCATTTCGGGTGTCAACAAAATGCGCATAACCGTTGCTAAAACCGTTGCAACTAAAGTTATTGCAAATGCTGCAGGACGCAAATACTTCTGCATGATTTATACCTCTCCCCTTTAGTTATGTATATATTATCAGCGCTGTTCGAGCGGAAAATACTCCCGAGAACGTATCAAAGCCTTGTATGCAGGCCTTATAATGCGGCCGCCGGTCATTATTTCTTCTATTCTGTGGGCGCACCAGCCTGCCATACGCGCTACGGCAAAAAGAGGCGTAAACAAGTCCTCGTTTATACCCAGAGTTTTGTAAACCAATCCTGAGTACAAATCCACATTAGCGCACATCGCCTTGTCACAGCCCTTAACAGCAGCAAAAACATTGGGCGTCAGTTTTTCTACCCTTTCAAGCAGACGGAATTCGGCACCCAGCCCTTTTTTATCAGCCAAATCGTAAGCCGCCCGCTTAAGAATCACAGCTCGCGGATCCGAAAGTGTGTATATTGCGTGCCCCATTCCGTAAATCAATCCTGAGCGGT
This sequence comes from Ruminococcaceae bacterium UBA5423, assembly GCA_002409375.1. GTDB lineage: Bacteria > Bacillota > Clostridia > Oscillospirales > Acutalibacteraceae > Avimonas. The sequence goes on along the minus strand of DHNF01000163.1, from coordinate 18,883 downwards.
CGCCCTCTTCCCTGTTTATCAAACGCGTAAGATAAGCAGCTATTTCATCATCGTCTTCCCAATCCTTGACACCTGCCTTGATATATTCAAGCATTTCCATTACCTTGATATTGGCACCACCGTGGCGGGGACCTTTTAAAGATCCGATTGCAGCAGCGATAGCCGAATAGGTGTCGGTGCCCGATGATGATAGTACACGCACAGCAAATGTGGAATTGTTGCCGCCTCCGTGCTCGGCGTGAAGCATAAGACACAAATCAAGCAGTCTTGCTTCCTCGTCGGTAAATTCCGAATCGTTGCGAATAGAATGCAAAATTGTCTGGGCGGTGCTAAGACCCAGCATCGAAGGGTGAAAAAACATACTCTCCCTGTCATAATGACGGCGTTTAACTTGATATGAATAAGCCATAATCGTCGGAAGCATCGAAATAAGTTCGATAGACTGTCTTAAAACGTTTTCCATTGAAATATCATCGGGAACACCATCATATGAATAAAGCGCCAGCACAGATCGTGCAATCTTATTCATAATATTGGGCGACGGCGCCTTGATTATCATATCCTCGGCAAAATATTCCGGAAGCTCACGACATTCAGATAAAAGGCTACAAAAATTATTTAGCTGTTTTGCGGTTGGAAGAGTTCCGAAAAGAAGAAGCCATACAACTTCTTCAAACCCGAACCTCTTTTCATTTTCGCAACCAACTACAATATTCTTAACATCAATGCCGCGATATGTCAATCGCCCCTCAACCGGGGATTTTTCACCTTCGTTTAACACATACCCGTGAACATTGCATATCAATGTAAGACCGGCAACAACTCCGCTGCCGTCTGCATTTCTAAGACCTCGTTTTACTTCATACTTATCAAACTTTGCTGGATCTATACAGTTATTTTTTTTAAATTCCTCGCATAAAGATGTTAAAGTGGAATATGGAATTTTTGCGTTATTAAGCTTCATGGACAACCAACCCTTTCTCCGAACCCAGTGCAGAATATTATATAAAGCTCATAAAGCAAAGTCAAGAAATATTGCAACTTTAAAGAAAATAAAATTCATATATATCTATCATAATTAAAAAAACAGTGTGTATTTACACTAATAATGAAAGATTTGCATTTGCAATTTTCATTTGGGACATGGAAAGGGGAAGGCTTATGAAACGTTATCTTATATGGTTGGGCGTGGTTTACATCTTGCTGCTTTTGTTTCCATTACCACTGCTCGGTAAGTCAAAACCGGACAAGGACATTGGTAACAGCAGTCACAGCAGACAGGTGACCTCAACAACACAAAAGAGCAATAAAATTGACGATACTTTCCGATTGCTCAACACAAAAACAGGTAAAGTTATTGAGCTAACTGCAAGAAATTTTTTAATAGGTGCCGTGGGAGCCGAGCTTTACCCAACCTTCCATACCGAGGCAATTAAGGCACAAGCAGTTGCAAGCTATACGTATTATAATGTTCTGAGAAATCGGCAGCGTACAAACCCTGATAAATCGCTGAACGGCGCTGACTTTGCAGATAAACAGGCCGACTTGCCGATCTATTATAATAATGAACAGTTAAAAGAGCGATGGGGCGCAAATTACGATACCTACTATAAAAAAATAAGCGATGCCGTCAACGATGTTTTAGGAATACTCATAACCTACGACAACGAACCAATTACCGCAGTTTATCATGCAATCAGCTCAGGAACAACCGAGGATGCTGCTGTAATTTGGGGCACATCCTACCCCTATCTGCAACCCGTTGCAACGCCCGGTGATAAGATTTCCCCAAAATATCAGTCAATAACAACCTTTACTCCTGACGAACTTTCGACAAAACTGAGAGCAATAAAAGACATTGAGTTTACCGGCTCTGCCGATACATGGCTTGGCAACGATATACAGACATCAACCTCAGGCACCGTAACATATTTGACAATATGCAAAACTCCCTTCACCGGCAGAGAAATTCGAGAAGCTCTCGGTTTGCGCTCCGCATGTTTTACGGTAAAGCTGCAAAGCGGCAATTTTGAGTTTACAGTGCTGGGTTATGGTCACAATGTCGGCATGAGCCAGTACGGTGCCGATTATCTTGCACGCCAAGGTATGGCATATGACGATATATTAAAGTATTATTATACCGACGTGGAAATAAAATAATTTGTCAATCACGGGGTGACAGCAGCAACAATGCCTCTGAACGGGTACGCGCATCCGATTTCATAAGGCCGCGGAGCGCCGAAGTCTGAGTGCGGCAGCCGGCGGCACGAGCACCGCGCATTGTCATACATAGATGCTCTGCTTCAATAATTACCGCTAAACCATGTGGCTTAATTTCGCTATATAAAAAATCTGCAATTTGCGCCGTCAGGCGTTCCTGAAGCTGGGGGCGCCTTGCAAATGCATCAACTATACGTGCAAGCTTTGACAAACCGATAACACGCCCTTCGCGCGGGATATATGCAATATGAGCAGTGCCGAAAAACGGAACAAGATGGTGTTCGCAAACTGAATAAAGAGGTATGTCGCGTACAGTAACCATCTCGTCGTTTTGCTCTTCATTAAATAGCGTTAAATGATTGCGGGCGTCTTGTTCAAGCCCGGCAAAAATTTCGCTGCACATATCAGCGACACGGCGAGGTGTTTTTATAAGCCCCTCACGGTCAGGGTCTTCGCCTATAGCAATAAGTATTTCACGCACGGCCGCCTCAATTCGCTTTTTGTCCATGCGTTTTTCCTCCTTAAAATAATTTTCGGTAATCGATTGAGAGATGCACGGGCAACCACAGGACGCCCGAAAACCAGTGCATTCGCATTCAGCTAATAATTTTTCGTGGCAATTTTTATAAAGACGATTATACCCCTGCCAAATTGTTTCGTCAAGCGCATCGCTAATACAGCGTACTTTTAGTTTACCCATATGGTTTTTTGACGGTTTTATATACATAATTTTAGGTGTTTGCACAATACTTTGTCCTCATTCACGCGTAATAAGGATTTTTTGTACTTGACACGGACATATCGTCGTTATACAATAATTGTTAGGTTTACATCCTATTACCGTGCGTCGTGTGGCGCCGACGAGCGGTTTTAGCTTTCCGGGATTAGCCACCCGAGAATGCAACAGGGGTATATTTCCCCGTTTTTGTTTTAACATTTTAAGATAGGAAAGTATGAAAAATAAAGGAGGTGCAGCATTTAGGTGCCAGATTATGTCATGAATATTTTGTTCTGCGCGGCCGGCTTTATTGTCGGCGGCATAGTTATTGGTATTATCGCCTTTAAACTTGGCGTTTCTCATAGAAAAAAAGTTGCGGAAAGCACAATCGGTTCAGCTGAGACTGAAGCAAAACGTATAATGAGCGACGCTTTAAACGCGGCAGAATCAAAAAAGAAAGATATTTTGTTAGAAGCAAAGGATGAAATTCATCGTCACCGCAACGAAACCGAGCGTGAACTTAAAGAACGCCGCGTTGACATTCAGCGGCAGGAGCGCAGGCTTCAGCAAAAGGAAGAAACGCTTGACCGCAAAATTGAGAACTATGAGAAAAAAGAAGAAACAATCCATAATAAGCAAAAAGAAATTGAGTCAAAACTAAAAGATGCCGAAAGCTTGAAAAAAGGCCAACTTGAAATACTTGAACGAATTTCGGGTTTTACATCCGAACAAGCAAAAGAATACTTGCTTAAAAATCTTGAAAATGAGCTTACTCATGAAAAAGCGGTAAAAATTAGTGAGATTGAGGCAAGGTTCAAGGAAGATTCGGAAAAATGTGCACGAGAATTGCTGTCTCATGCGATTCAGCGATGCGCCGCCGACCAGGTGACAGAAACAACCGTTTCGGTTGTACCGCTGCCCAATGATGAGATGAAGGGACGTATCATAGGTCGGGAGGGCCGTAATATACGGGCAATCGAAACATTGACCGGTGTTGACCTAATTATCGACGACACACCTGAAGCAATTACACTTTCGGGGTTCGACCCGGTACGTCGTGAAATTGCGCGAATTGCACTTGAGCGTCTTATTTCAGACGGACGTATTCACCCTGCACGAATTGAAGAAATGGTGGAAAAAGCACGACATGAGGTGGAAGCCACCATCAAACAGGAAGGTGAACGGGCTGTACTTGAAACTGGGCTGCACGGTATTTCACAGGAAATTTTGAAGCTGCTCGGGCGTCTTAGATACCGCACAAGCTACGGACAAAATGTACTCAACCACTCAATGGAGGTGGCATTTTTGTCCGGCATTATGGCAAGCGAGCTTGGTATTGATCCGGTTATTGCCCGTCGTGCAGGTCTGCTGCACGATATAGGCAAAGCAGTTGACCATGAGATCGAGGGTTCCCACGTTGAAATCGGCGTTGATATTGCGCGCAAGCACAAGGAAAGCGAAGCTGTGATCCATGCAATTCAGGCACATCATGGTGATGTGGAGGCTAAAACCGTTGTAGCTTGTCTTGTGCAGGCAGCTGATGCCATATCTGCCGCCCGTCCCGGTGCAAGGCGCGAAAACCTTGAAAGCTACATTAAGCGTCTTGAAAAGCTTGAGGAAATCGCAAACGAATTCGAAGGCGTCGAACATTCATTTGCAATTCAAGCCGGTCGCGAGATCCGTATTATTGTTCGTCCGGAAACAATTTCCGATGATGAGATGGTTATTCTCGCAAGGGATATCGCTAAAAAAATTGAAGATAATCTTGATTATCCCGGTCAGATTAAAGTAAACCTGATTCGTGAAAATCGCGCCATAGATTATGCCAAATAGTCAGTGACATTATTACGGCGCCCCTTTGCACAGGGGCGCTGTTTCAATACGGGTATCATACACTATTTTTTTTGAAAGGAAGGTGACACTGATGAATATATTATGTGTCGGCGATGTGGTTGGAAGCGCAGGCTGTAAGCTGTTACGACAGGAACTTCATAAATACAAGCAGCAATATGCGGTCGATATATGCATCGTCAACGGCGAAAACGCTGCTGACGGAAACGGACTGACACCTGCCGCGGTTGAGCATTTAATTACAAGCGGGGCTGATGTTATTACTGGCGGCAACCATACCTTTCGCAGAAGAGAGCTCTATGATATACTTGAAACATCCGGTACGGTATTGCGACCGGCGAATTACCCCAAGACTGCTCCCGGCAGTGGGCTTTTCATGATTGATAAAGGGCGATATCAAGTAGCTGTAATCAATTTAAACGGTGTTGTATATATGGAACCGCTTGCCTGTCCTTTTGAGACGCTGGACTCGCTTCTTATACAAGCGGGCAACCCAAAATTTTGTGTGCTGGATTTCCATGCCGAGGCGACAGCCGAAAAAAAAGCCCTTGCCTTTTACGCCGATGGGCGCGTTTCCGCAATATTCGGAACGCATACCCATATACAGACTGCAGACGAACAAATACTACCTAATGGCACCGGTTATATTACCGATGCAGGAATGACCGGACCGATTGATTCGGTGCTTGGAATACGGCCCGAACATGCCATCAAAAAAATGCACGACAAGCTTCCGGTGCGTTTTGGTGTTGCTGGCGGGCCGTGCAGCATTAACGCCATTTTATTCAAAATATCTGAAGATACGGGCAAAACAATTTGTGTAAAAAGGCTTAATTCACTAAAACCCGAAATAAATAATAAAATATAAAATTAAAGAAAAATAGTTGTGAACTTGTCGTATGTTCCCGAATACATTGATAAAGAGCCCCCTGTAAATAGTTTTCTGGCGGGTACCCGGGAACCATTTTATTTCATATAAATGACCAAGGGTGTGGAAGTTTGAAACGAATTATTGTGTTTGTCTTAATAATTTGCCTGACTGCGGTTTCCGGCTGCTTTAGAGGCGGAGATATTCCTGACTCTTCCGCGGTCGAACCGTCATCTGCTACTCAAATACCCGATTCAAACGAAACTCAGCCCTTTACGCTCGCATACGATAGCAGCGATACGCTCAACCCTTATACCGCAGAAACTTTTGTTAATCTTGAGCTTTGTTCGCTTATTTACGATGGACTTACTAAATTTGATAATACACTCAAAGCAAAGCCTATGATTGCGTCTAAAATCAAGGCACCTTCTAAGACTACTCTTGTTGCGCAGCTAAATAAAAATATCCGGTTTTCAGATGGCTCTGCGGTCACAGTTAAAGATGTAATCGCTTCTTTTTCACTTGCAAAAAATTCAACAAATTATAAAGTGCTACTTTCAAATATAAAATCGGCAAAAGCCGATAATGATGAAAATATAGTATTCGAGCTTGCATCCCCCGATATAAACGCACAGAGCTGTCTTTCATTCCCTATAATAAAACAGGGTAAAAACAACATTCAGCCGGTGGGCACCGGTCTTTATGTTTTTGCAAGCGGTGATACACCACATTTAAAAGCAAACACACATCGCGAACCAAAACCTAATATTGACAAAATAGGCCTTTTAGATTGTCCGGACTCCGATGCCATGCATTATGCTTTGGAAAGCGGGAAAATAAGTTACTTTTTTTCTGATTTAGCCAATGGCAACATCCCCCGCACTTCCAATGCCAGCATAAAAGTACAGCTTAACTCACTTGTGTTTATTGGCATCAACTCCAAACATTCAGCGCTTGCAAAAGCCGAAGTGAGGGAAGCACTCAGCATTGCTATAAATCGTTCCGAAATATGCTCGGTTGCATTTGCCGGACGAGCACGCCCGGCATCAACACCTTTTAATCATGCATGGGTAAAGCTAAAAGGTTTTAAGTCAAGCGAAAATATTACCAAAGCTGTTGCACAATTGGGACAGTCAGGTTATAATAACAAGAGTGCGCTTAAATTGCTGGTATGCGAAGAAAACGGATTTCGGCTTGCTACCGCTGAAATTCTCGTATCACAATTCGAACGGGCAGGAGTAAGCCTTGACATTGAAAAGCTATCGTTTAAAGAGTTTTTGAAACAAATTAAGGCCGGTAATTTCGACCTTTATCTTGGTGAAATTCGCTTGCCCGCCGATATGAGCCTGCGGCATTTTTTTACAAAAGGTGCCAGTGCCTCATATGGAATAAATGTAAATACAGACTCGGCAGACGCTTATTTTAAGTATTTGTCAGATGAAATGCCGATTCAGGAATTTACAGATATTTTCATTAAGGATATGCCATTTATCCCTCTTTGCTGGAGGGACGGCATGGCTGCATACAACCGAAGGCTTACGGGCGTTACCCCCACAGCGTTTAATATTTTTTATGGGTTCGAAAAATGGGTTTTCACAAAATAGCCAAATACATTCACCGTTTCTAAGGAGGAACGCATATGATTCAAATGGAAAACCATCTTGGTGTTATCGAAATATCGCAGGAATATTTTGCATACCTTGTCGGCAATGCCGCCTCCTCCTGTTACGGTGTTGCAGGAATGGTGAAAAGCGGCGCTAAACAAGGTCTGCGCTCTCTTTTTTCGCGGCGTTCTTATGCAGATGAAGGCGTGCGCGTACGCAGTGAGGGCGGTAAGCTGGTTGTCGATTTGCACATTAGTGTTATTTACGGCATGAATATATCGGCAATCGCAAAAAGTATTGTAAATAAAGTGCGCTATACAATAGAACAGGCTACCGGCCTTGAAGTACGCAAAGTCAATGTTTTTGTTGACGGTATGAAATCAGAATAAGGCCTTTTCTAAGTTTATATGCCTTTAAGGGAGTGCTTATATTGATACAGGGTAAAACACTGCGCGATGCAATTATATCAGCGTCTAACTGCATTGCCAAAGATAAACAATCGGTGGACGAATTAAACGTATTTCCTGTCCCCGATGGAGATACCGGAACAAATATGTCAATGACTATCTCGACTGCAAGCCGTGAACTTTCACGCCTTGATAATGCAACCGTATCCGAGGTAGCAGATGTGGTCTCATCCGCCCTGCTGCGCGGCGCGAGGGGCAATTCCGGCGTTATATTATCTCTTTTGTTTCGTGGATTTTCAAAAGGTCTCAAAGAGAAAGTTGAGGCAAACGGAGCAGATCTTGCCCAGGCGCTGACGCTTGGAGTTGAAGCAGCCTACAAAGCCGTTATGAAGCCCACTGAAGGTACAATGCTAACCGTCGCCCGTGAAGCTTCTGCTAAAGGACGGGAAGCTGCCTTGGTGGACCCATCTGTATTAAATGTGTGGCAGACAATATGTACCGAAGCTGAGGCTTCTTTAAAACGCACTCCCGATTTGTTACCGGTATTAAAAAAGGCCGGAGTCGTCGACGCCGGTGGTATGGGTCTTTGTATAATTTTTCGCGCCATGCAGCATATATTTGAAGGCGGCGATATCGTTGATGCCGGTGATGCGATATCTGACTTTAAAGTGCCGACCGTTAGCGCAGCCGGAGCTTCAGACGAGGAAATCAAATTTACCTACTGTACCGAATTTATTGTCAACCGTGAGAAAGACAATACACGCGACCCGTTGCTGCTGCGTGCCTTTCTTGAATCAATTGGGGACAGCGTTGTAATGGTCGACGATTCTGATATTATAAAAGTGCATGCGCATACAAACGCCCCCGGACTGGTATTGTCTGAAGGGATTAAATACGGACAATTTGAATCCGTTAAGATTGAAAACATGAGATTACAGCATGAAAATGCCGCTTGGGTTCCGGAAGAGAATACCGCACCAACTCTGGTCAGACGCGAACCCGAAAATGAATATGGATTTGTAGCTGTGGCGGCAGGTGAAGGTATTCATGCACTGTTTAACGATTTGGGGTGTGACAACCTTGTTTCGGGCGGGCAGACTATGAACCCGTCAACAGACGACATACTAAACGCGATTCAAGCCACTCCTGCCAAAGTCGTGTTTGTATTGCCTAATAACAAGAATATTATTCTTGCGGCCGAACAGACTATTCCACTCGCAGATAGAAAGGTACATGTTCTTCAAACACGCAACATTCCACAGGGCATCGCTGCAATGCTCAGCTTTAACCCTGAAGCCAGCGTTGAGGACAATCTTATGAATATGGTGAAAGCTGCCGATAATGTATCGTCAGGTTCGGTTACTTTCGCAGTGCGCAACAGCGACTATGGTGGACATTCTATCAAAGAGGGCGAAATACTTGCTCTTGAAAACGGTAAGGTTATCTTCACCGATACCAATATCCGTCATGCGGTTGCCAAACTCACAAAAAGCATGGTCAATACCCGGAAAATCACGGGCAGGGAAACAAACTTTATTACACTGATATACGGAAACGGCACCAAAGAATCAGAAGCAGAAGATGTTAGAAATGCTGTTCAGGCAAAAGTGGGCAACAATATTGACATCACTTTAGTGAACGGCGGACAGCCTGTATATTACTATCTTATTTCAGTTGAATAATTGCATATTGCGCCATTACGGGTCGTATATAAAAAAGCCTGCGAAAATTTCGCAGGCTTTTTTATTTATATGTTGCTGTTGCAACGGTTTTTTACAGGAAAATTAAGTATAATACAAATACAATAAAAATTAGAGGTGATAAGTTTATGAAAGCATTTGTCGATAAGTCAGGTTGCATTGGCTGTGAGTTGTGTGCATTAACCTGCCCTGATGTATTCCGTATGGATGATGACGGTTTAGCAGAGGCTTATGCACAAGTGGATGATTCAACACTGGAAAGCGCAGTTGAGGCGCGAGATAATTGCCCTGTTTCGGTAATATCAATAGAGGAATAATAACATCACAAATATTGGAGGAATTGTAATGTCAAAAATGTTTTGCTATCAATGTGAACAAACTGTTGCCTGCCAGGGCTGCACCGGGCAGGCAGGAGTCTGCGGTAAAACTGCAGATACTTCAAACTTACAGGACGAACTGACATCTGCACTTGTAGGGCTTGCCCGCGCAGTCTTAAGTAATGAAAAAAATGAGTCGTCTGATCGTGCAATGCTTGAGGGGC
>DHNF01000163.1:6170-8809 GCA_002409375.1 Ruminococcaceae bacterium UBA5423 | reverse complement strand
ACAACAATTACGAATGTAAACTTTGACCCCAAAGTGGTATTGAACAAGATTGAAACAGTACGAAATGTCAAGAACGAAATACAAGCCAAAAACGGCAGCAACAGCGATGAATACGATATAAACAACCTTTGGAATGACAACGAGGATATTCGTTCACTTAAATCTCTTATTCTATTCGGCTTGCGCGGTATGGCTGCTTATGCTTATCACGCTTTAATGCTTGGATACACTGACAAGCGTGTAAACGATTTTTTTTATAAGGGCATGGCCGCTATCGGTGAGGATTTAAACATAGATGAGCTGCTTCCTATTGTATTAGAAACCGGCGAAGTCAACTTGATTTGCATGGAGCTTCTTGACAAGGCAAATACACAAACATACGGTACTCCCATACCTGTAACAGTGCCGCTAACGATTGAAAAGGGCCCGTTTATAGTCGTAAGCGGCCACGATCTTAAAGACCTTAAATTACTGCTCCAGCAAACAGCCGATAAGGGAATTGATATTTATACTCACGGAGAAATGCTGCCGGCACACGCATATCCAAAGCTGAAAGCATACCCACACTTAAAAGGAAACTTCGGCACTGCATGGCAAAACCAGCAAAAAGAATTTGACGACATCCCGGCCCCTGTGTTGTTCACCACAAACTGCCTTATGCCGGTCAAGGACAGCTACAAAGACCGTGTATTCACCACTGAAGTGGTCGCATATCCCGGTATGGTACATATAGGCGATGACAAGGATTTTACTCCGGTCATAAAAAAGGCTCTCGAGCTTAAAGGATATGAAAACGATCATTGCTTGACAGGCATTAATGGCGGTACGCAGGTGACCACGGGTTTTGGCCACGGCACCGTACTTTCAGTTGCCAACGATGTAATAGATGCTGTAAAATCAGGAGCAATCAGTCATTTCTTTCTTGTCGGCGGATGTGATGGTGCAAAGCCGGGCCGCAACTATTACACCGAGTTTGTTAAAAAAACACCGGACGACAGTATAATTCTCACTTTAGCATGTGGAAAATACAGGTTCAACGATTTGGACTTGGGCAAAATTGGCGGTCTGCCGCGAATTATGGATATGGGACAATGCAATGACGCATACAGTGCTATCCGCGTTGCACTTGCACTATCCGAAGCCTTTAAATGTGATGTCAACCAACTGCCGTTGACTTTAGTACTTTCGTGGTATGAGCAAAAAGCTGTATGCATATTGCTCACATTACTGTATTTAGGGTTAAAGAATATTTATCTTGGCCCCACTCTCCCCGCCTTTGTCTCTCCAAATATTTTAAATTTCCTTGTAGAAAACTTTAACCTTACCCCAATATCCACTCCTGAAGAGGACTTAAAGAAGATTTTAGGTTAAGGCGAGATGAGGGCATCCCGCCCAACAATTCGGACGCAAAACCAAATCAGAAATTTGTAGGGAACACCGTCCTCGGTATTTCGATTGCTGGGATCCAATAATAATATTAAAACAACCGCTATCGAATGACAGCGGTTGTTTTATGGCCACGGCTTAACCCGTATCAGTCAATTTCAACAGATACACGGGTCTCCCGGCGGGTTGCTGCGGCACGCATTACTGTGCGAATCGCTTTGGCAATGCGACCCTGCTTGCCGATTACACGCCCCATATCATCAGGTGCAACATGAAGATGGAACACAACTGTGCCGTCATCGGTAGGATCGTCTTGTTCTACAACTACCGCATCGGGATTCTCAACAAGACCTTTTGCAATGGAAGACAGAAGTTCATTCAAAGCCAATAACCCCCTTGTTTATATTTGAACAATTCCCGTAAATGTAATGTGCCGTGCGGTGAATAAGTTCTAACAAATAATTTTTACTGCACGCCGGCTTTTTTCAAAAGTGCTTTTACTGTATCGGTCGGCTGGGCGCCGTTTGAAATCCACTTTTTTGTTTTTTCTGCGTCCACTTTAATCTCCACCGGATTGGTGAGTGGATTATAATACCCAAGCTCTTCAATAAAACGTCCATCGCGCGGGTAGCGTGAATCCGCAACCACTATACGATAAAAAGGACTTTTCTTTGCTCCAACTCTACGAAGTCTAATTCTTACAGCCATTTTCTATACCTCCAAATATTCAATACCTTCAACCTTTTAGATTGTTGGTAATTTTCAATAAATTAAAAAAATCGGCGCCCGCCCATTTGAGGCATCATCGGAAAATTTGGCATACCGCGCTTTCCTTTTTTGCCTTTGCCCATCATCTGCTTCATTAGCCGGCGCATGGATTCATACTGCTTAATTAACCGGTTGATATCCTCTACTTTAAGCCCGCAGCCCGCGGCAATACGACGTTTACGAGAAAAATTCATTATATTGGGTTTTTCTCGTTCCTGGGGTGTCATTGACAGGATAATAGCCTCAATTTGCGAAAATTGCCGTTCGTCAATGTCAATATTTTTAAGCTGATTGCCCAGTCCCGGAATCATGGACAGCATGCCCTTAATATCACCCATTTTTCTGATTTGGCGAAACTGCTCAAGCATGTCGTTGTAGTCAAATTTGTTCTCCTGCATTCTGCGTGCCATCTCTTCGGCACTTTTTTCATCAATTTGTTGCTCTGCCTTTTCAATAATCGAAAGCACATCACCCATGCCCAAAAT
>DHNF01000163.1:0-6017 GCA_002409375.1 Ruminococcaceae bacterium UBA5423 | reverse complement strand
AGCACATCACCCATGCCCAAAATGCGCGATGCCATGCGATCAGGATGAAAAACCTCAAGATCATCAAGTTTTTCGCCCACACCTGCAAATTTTATGGGCTTGCCTGTAACAGCACGTACAGATAAAGCAGCACCGCCGCGTGTATCGCCGTCCAGTTTGGTAAGCATTACGCCGTCAATCTCGAGCGCTTCGTTAAATGACGCTGCAGCGTTCACCGCGTCTTGTCCAGTCATTGCGTCAACCACGAATAAAATTTCATGGGGACTGACAGCCGATTTAATGTTTTTCAGCTCATCCATAAGCTGTTCATCTATATGCAGGCGACCGGCAGTGTCAAGTATCACATAATCATTTCCGTAATCTCGTGCATGTGCTTTTGCACCTAAAGCTATATCAACCGGGTTTGCCGTACCCATTTGAAAAACTGGTACGCCCGCCTTTTCCCCTACCACCTCAAGCTGTTTAATGGCGGCGGGACGATATACGTCGCAAGCGACCAGCAGAGGGCGATGACCCTGTGACTTCAACATTTTGCCAAGCTTTGCAGCGTGAGTTGTTTTGCCGGCACCCTGAAGACCACATAGCATTACTATACACGGCGGACGATTAGCTGAGGCAAGCCTTTGCGCCTGCCCCCCCATGAGAGCCGTCAACTCCTCATTTACAATTTTAATAACCATTTGGGCTGGTGTAAGGCTTTCCATAACCTGAGAACCAATAGCCCGCGCAGTGACGGTTGCGGTAAAATCTTTTGCTACTTTATAGTTTACATCTGCCTCCAAAAGTGCAAGACGCACTTCACGCATTGCTTCTTTTACATCGGCTTCACTTAATTTCCCCTTTGACCGCAGTCTTTTAAAGGCAGCAGCCAGCTTTTCCGAAAGGCCTTCAAACGCCACTGTTATTCTCCTTTTAAGCTACAAAGATTATAATTCGCACAGATGGCGGGATATATCAAGAATACGTACAGCACACTCCTCAATATCCCGTGAACGGCCGTATCTGCCGTTATATTCTCTTATATTGTTAGCGGCATTCCTGATGGATTCAAATCCGCTTTTCATTTCATTAAAACGACGTGCCAATCCAAGCCTGTCCTCCATGTCTAAAAGCTGAGATTCAGCCCGTTTAATTGAATCCCGCACTCCCTGACGCGTTATACCCTCGTTTTCAGCAATTTCGGCAAGCGAAAGGTCATCATTGTAATAATATTCAACCATATTGCGCTGCTTGTCGGTAAGCATGTCTCCGTAAAAATCAAATAATATTGAAATTTCTAAATTTTTAGCCATGCCCCAACCTCCACATAATCCACAAAGCTGTAAAGCGGGTTGCTTTACAGCGAATTATACACCATTCCGTATGCTTTGTCAATTAAAAATTTAGCCGTGATTTTTAACTGTTTTGTTCGACATAACCCCGTATACGCTCAAAGGACTCTCTACTGATAATATGCTCAATACGACAGGCATCCGCTGCCGCCACTTCGGGCGACACGCCCAGTGTCAGCACCAAAAAACACGAAATAATACGATGTCGTTCATACACGGCGGCCGCTCGTTTCTCGCCCGAATCAGTTAGCAGTATATTACCGCTTGGCTCGATACGGACAAAACCTGCCGATTTAAGTATGCCAAGGGCACGACTTACGCTTGGTTTGCTGAAATTAAGCTCATTTGCTACATCAACAGCACGAACATACCCGCTCTTCTTTCGTAGTAACAGAATGGTTTCCAGATAGTTCTCGCCCGATTCGTGCAATTTCAATGCTTTCGCCTCTATCCGTTTATAAATTTATCGTTAGCATTTTTAATATGTTATCATATAAACATTTAAAGCACAAGGGCGCATCAAAAAACCGCAGCAGATTATACCGCTACGGTTTTTATAATTAAATATTTTGGATTGATGTTTTTTTAATCAGTGCTTACTTTCTTGCCGTTTAAATAGTTTTTGGTCTGATCAATCATTCTTTGTACATCGCTTGCCTTTACCGTATAATAATCACCATCCGAAAGCACACAGCTGTAAAGGCTTGCACTTTGCCTATAAAACCGAGCTTCTATACTACCGGCAGATTTATCAGTGGGTTGCAGTGTAAACACAATTTCGGCGTCGCCTGTTGGTTTTTTATCAAGCTCTCCGTGCCGATAGACCATCATATACACCTGGTACAAGGTGCGGAAATCGGGTGTAGAATAAGTTTTCCCGCCTGATTTAACAACCATGCTTTTATCTCTGTCCTCTTCATCAGGATAATGAGTAAGCTCAAAAGAGGTGGTCTCTCCCCCGGATTTTAGCTTTATAGACTTGACGCCGGTAATATCTTTCATAAACATCATGCTAGTTACAATATCACCAAACTGTGATTCTGCCCACGGTACAACCGATGGCGAAATGATATAAACCACATCAATGTCATCTACCATTGCATAAAAATTATCATTTTCGTCCTTGCTGCCCAGTGTTATTTTGTGCTTGGTAGAGTTGTAATAGGTTGTAACTGCAGTATCAGAATCATCGTCAGACGATGATGTTGTCTGAACAGCAAGAGTCATTTCACATACCGAATAGGGATTATTCAGTCCGTACTTTTTTAAATCATCCGATTTCGGATATGCTTTAACTGCCTGAATAGCATCAAGGGATGTTACAGCTTGCGCTATTTTATTTACCTCATCACTTGTGCCCTTTGCAAAAGGTTTTGTGGTTATATAGGTGAAAGCTGAAAGTGACTTGTTGTCCGTTTCTTGATTTACTTTAAACTCAAAGGGTTTTGATGCACGGACACTTCCCGACAACTTCATATCTTTTAATACGGCAGTATCACCATCAGACTCGGATTTAGTATTGGGTGCTGTAATCAGAGAAGTACCAATATACGTTACAGACTCTTTCAAAAGCTGCCCTGCAAAATAAGAATTGACAAGATATATCGGACCATCGCTTTGTATGCGCAGATAACTGCCGGTGTCACCTGCAGCCTCATTGCCAAGCTCAAACTCAACAACAGAGTCGTCATGGTAGGTAACAGTTGCGATTGCACGCGGTTTATCTAAACCAAAGTCCTTTTGGTTGTCTGAATTGTCTGCAACCTTGCGGTTAGCGTCAACATTTGAAAGTGACCTGACAAGTGAATCGATTTCGGTTGTGTTTATAGGTAAATCTTCATAACCTGCCACAACAAGCTGATCGTCATCACCAGGGACAATTTCATACTCTTCGTTCTGTAATTTTATCACTATTTTTTTAACAGTATCGTCCACAATTTCGTCGTCAGCCTTAGTCTTGTCTATAAGATTAATCGTTTCATCGGTTGTATTGGACGAGCTGTCATCGTCATCCTCGGGAAGTAAAAACAAAAGACCGAGCAACAAAGCAGTAAGCACCAAAATTGCTGTTATTACAATAATCAGTGTTCGCTTCTGTTTTTTCATAGACGGCGCCTCCGGATAAATATGATTAAACAAGTGACAAGCAGCGCAATCGGTATTGTGACGACAAAAATAATAAAGAATATATTTGCCTGTCCGGTCGTAAACTCAAGCCTCGTTTTATCCAAGGGTTTACTTGATATGGTAACGGTGTTTTCGTTGCCCGTAAATCCGTTAAACAAAGAAAGTAATACCCTTTCATTTTCAACAAAAGTCAATGACAAAACTTCGGCGGACAGTGCCTGTTGACTACCGTAAACCGCAACATTTGTTTTGTACTGCTCGTTATCCTCGTTATATCCCCACTTTGTCGCATATGCAACACCTGTAACAGGGTACTCGTCTGCTTCAACTTGCTTAATCTGCTCGCCTTCTTCGGGCTCGGTTAGGGCGTCAGCAAGCTTAACAAGTCTGGAGGTGTCATCGAATGTAACCACATCTACATTATAAAGCGAATAGTCCTTGCTATCTTCCTTGTGTGTGATTATCTGACGAGTTACCGGCATTAGCGCACGTCTTCCGGCAATATTTTCGGTAAAATCACCTGTTTTAATATCACCGATAGGCCAAAATGCAGTATAGTTATAAGTCTTGTTAGGATCGGTTTCGAATATTAGGTTGTCGGTAACCTCGAGTCCGTATTCGACATTTAAAAATTCGTAAAGATTTGGGCAGTCACTTTCTAAATTTACCACAACAGCAAGATGACGATTATAGTTGCCGTCATTGTTAAGCCAATTGCGCAACTTTTCAATTTCGGCTTCGGCGTAGTCGGTCTTAGGAGCTGCAATCAGTGCTATTTGAGATTCCTCGTTAAATTCAGCCGATCCTGTAATATCCAATGTCTCGGTCTCATAGTTGTTATTTTTAATAACTGATTCTATGCCGGAAATAACTGCACCGTCTTCATCATGTCCGGACAGTACTGTGACAAGCGGAGTGAAATCGCTTGTAACCATTAAAATATTGGACGCCAGCACCTTTTCAACATGGGAATTGACATCGGTCATCTGCTGATAATATTGATATGCTTCCTGATTATAGCTAAACATATCGCTCACACTGGCTTTTTGCCACCGATTGCCGCATTCAAAAAGAATACTTCCTTCATTTACTTCGTATTTACTGTATTTTTGAGCCAATGCGGGATTGGTTATTAAATCCACATAATTTACTTTTATTTTTCCGTCGGACAGTGTGGAGTATTCCCGCGTCATTTCATAAAATTGCTTAAAAACAGTGTTTAGATCCGGGATATCTGTGCTTGGCGACGTAAAGTTAGACTCATCTCCGAACACCGTAATCAGCGTATCCCTTTTTAAATTTTTTGCAATCTTAAGACTATCCTCGGAAAGTGTAAAAAGCTTGTCTGCAGTCAAATCCAGCTTGACCGGAAAACGGTCATTTAAAATTCCTGCAACTATATTGATTAATATCACAACCGCAACAACCGCTGCCGTCATTGCAGTTGCCATACTGCCATAGCGCAGTCTGCGCTTGTCAATCTTTAACATGCTTTTTGTTTTCTTTTTTTTGTCGGTTTTCTTATCGGCCTCATCGGTTTCCTCTTGAGGCTCACCTTCATTATTTTGTGTATCCTCTTTTACATCTTCTTCAGAAGCTTGTTCATCCCCGTTGGGCTCGTCCTCGCTTAAAACAACACCTGTATCGTTATCAGCTACCACATCTTCGTTTGTTGTTTGCTCAACTGATTGGGCATTGATTGCATTATTTTCATTTTCAATGATATCCGCCGTATTCTCGTCATTGACAGGTTCGCCGTTAAGCGGCATTTTGTCTTCTTTCATATCAAAATCTCCTTTCTTTTCTAAAATGCTCTTAACTCCATCTCTTTCGGTCTAAAATGCGGACAGTCAAAAACAAAAACAATGCCTGCATGCTAATAAAATAAATAATATCGTCATAATTAATTATCCCGCTCGTAAACATGCTGTAACGCTGTGAAACTGATAAAAAGTTCACGATTGTCGTAAGATAAGTCAAAGTAGAAAACGAGGCAGCTAAAGAATCCATCAGTATCAAAATAAACGAAATACCTAATGTACCGATTGCGGCAATAAGCTGGCTTTCGGTTACACTTGAAATCAGCAGACCAATTGAAATAACCAGACCGCCGACCAGTAACAAACCAATATAATTGCCAAAAATAACCGACCAGTCCGGCATAACCTGAAAAGCAATAATCATTGCGAAAACAAGCAGTAGCACCAAAGAAAGCATTATCGATGCGGGGGTAAAGCTCCTCATATCGCTGATTAAAAACCTACCACTAATTATTACAACGGTGGTCAAAGCTATCCCACAGATTGTCGGCAGTCTGGTGAATGCCATCGTCGGGAACATCGACAAGATCATCCTTGCGGGCGTTCAGCTGCTGGTTGCTTTGATTGCGAACCTGCCTAAAATCATCATCGAAGTGGTCAAGGCCGTCCCGCAGATCATCGCGGGGCTGGTAAACGCCTTCACCGGCTACATCGGGCAAATGGCGCAGGTCGGCGGCAACCTCATCAAGGGGTTATGGCAGGGCATTTCGGACGCGGGCGCGTGGCTGTGGAACAAAAT
>DHNF01000181.1:3067-14048 GCA_002409375.1 Ruminococcaceae bacterium UBA5423 | reverse complement strand
CATCGCAGTGGCGGGGTGCGATATTGACGCATTGATGGCAGGAGCCGCAGATGCTGAGAAATCACTGTTAAATAATGATATATCAAAAAACGATTGCTACCGTTACGCGGCAGCTCGTAATATTCTATTAAGAAAAGGGCGATCCATCGAGTTGATGGTAAGCTACGAACCGGCTTATGCAATGATATCAGAGTGGTGGAAGCAGCTATATGGAGAAAGCGAAGGCAAAGATGGCAAAGGCCTTTTCCCCGCATCAGTAATATATTCTACCGACTTGCATTCGCTCGGCCAATTTGTCCAGGATGGTTCAAATATTCTTTTTGAGACAGTCGTACTGATTGATAAAATGCAAAAAGAAGTTACAGTCAAGCAAGACGCTGAAAATGCAGATGGTTTAAACTTTCTTGCTGGACGCACATTGGAATACATTAATCTTAAAGCCTTTGAGGGTACGGCAATTGCACACAGTGACGGGGGCACACCCAGCCTTGTGCTGCATGTACCAGATATGACTGAAAGATCACTTGGTTATCTTATATACTTTTTTGAAAAAGCCTGTGCTGTTTCAGGATATCTGCTGGGAGTCAACCCCTTTGATCAGCCGGGTGTGGAAAGTTATAAGCGCAACATGTTTGCATTGCTTGGAAAGCCTGGCTATGAAAATGAGAAAGCTGCTCTTGAGCAGCGATTGGCTAAATAAAGCCTATGTTTTAGTCTTAAACCGCAGTTTTGCGGGTAAAATATACCATAGGAGGAAATGAAAATGATAAGTTTGATCCTCGGCAACAAGGGTTCGGGCAAAACCAAACGTCTGATTGACAAATGTAATGGGGCAGTGGCAAAATCCAAAGGTAATGTGGTCTTTATTGAAAAAAACGGCTCACTTTCGTACAATTTTGGGTATCAGGTAAGATTGGTCGGAGCGGACGAATATGGCATTAAGGGCTTTGACGCGTTTTATGGTTTTATATCCGGTATGTGTGCTGGCAATTACGATATAACTAATATATTTATTGACTCAACACTTAAAATCGGCGGGGGAGATATGCAGCAACTTTCCAACTTTATAAGCAAGCTGGAAGCACTTTCAAATAAAGTGGATGTTGACATTGTGCTTACGATATCGGCCGATAAAGATAGTATTCCCGAAAGCATTTCAAAATTTGTTGCAGATTAGATATTAATAAGACCGTAACGAGCGGCGAAAGTTTTATACTAATATTGAATTCACGGTGGTTTGAAATCAATATTAGTTGCTTTCGCCGCCGTTTAGAAAGCTAATACTAATATCTAACTAAAAGCTTAATATGTTTGCGGTCTTTTTTGGTTGAACTTGCGTTTCCTCCTTGCCGGGCGTCAGCCCGCTTGGCGTCGTTGGCCTTTCACGGCACAAAAAATCCTCGGAAATTTTAATAATCTTTTAATTAATATTAGTATAAGGAACACCGCCGGATAGCGGTGATTGGGGAGACAAGCAATGGCTGTGTGGTATGAAGGTAATTTAAATATAAAAGAGAATATGCGCGAACATGAAGGTGTCACCTATTATATCCGCGGTGTGCGTGAGGTTGAGGGCACCCGATATGAGCGCTATGCGGTAAAGACACATTTTATCGAGCGCGGCGAGGACTTTATTGAGGTTGTGCGCAGATATGTTACACCGCTGTATAAGTCGGGCGATATTGTTTCGATTAGTGAAAAGATTATTTCAATGTGCCAGAATAACACCGTCGAAAAGAAAGACGTGCGGCTTGGATTTTGGGCAAAGTTTTTGTCAAAGTTTGCAACCCGCAGCAGTAACGGCATTGGAATGGACGAACCGTATAAGCTGCAGCTTGCGATTGACCTTAAAGGTCTTCCATTAATTTTGTGGGCATGCATTTGCGGTGCGGTTTGCAGGCTGTTCGGACGGCGCGGCGTGTTTTATGAAATTGTTGGGAAGGATATTGCAGGAATCGACGGCTTTTATAATAATTCTGCATTCGAGACATACCATACGCTTGCCATACTCAATCCTCGGGAGCCGGACAAGGTGTGCGCCGACATTGAGCGTGAGCTGGGTATTATTTGCACTATTGTCGATGCAAACGACATCAATATAGAAGTGCTAGGCCGCTCCCCATCAATATTGGACAAGCCATTAGAAATGATTTGTGAGTTAATACGCGATAACCCTGCCGGACAGGACGATGAATTAACACCTTTTGTAATTGTGCGGGATATAGGCGACGAACCGGCTCAAGACTATGTGCCGGTAAAGCCGGTTGATAAGTCTATCGACGTACAATAGGATCGCGGCACAGTAAATTTTGCTTGACAAACCGGTGGGCTCTATTTATAATATGGTGCGTAACACATGAGGTGTAGTATGCTTTTAGATCTTAAACAGGTTTTTTTAGGCGAGAAAAAATCTCTGCCTATGGATTGTGCGCTTGATTTTTCACAGCTTGAGTATCAGGGCAATTACCCCTTTATTGATCCGGTCAGGGTTCAGGGGGAGGTTTCGGCAGAGTCGGGCATTGTTAAATTGAAAGCAACGGCTCATTTTGTTTACCAATGCGCATGTGACCGTTGCCTTGACGCTGTTAGCCGCCAAATGAATATACCTATTGAGCATGTGCTTGTCACATCGCATAACAGCGATGATGACACTGAGCTTAAGTTGGTTAAGCACTTCAAACTTGTGCTTGATGATTTGGTTCGCGAGGATTTAATTATAAGTGTGCCGTCTAAAAATCTTTGTCGTGATGATTGCCGCGGGCTTTGCCCAAATTGCGGCATTAATTTGAATACTCAGTCATGTGCTTGCCAATCCGATAAAATCGACAGTAGATTTAAAATTTTAGAACAGCTTAAACAATCCGATTTGCAATAAGGAGGTGCTGACAATGGCGGTACCCAAAAGAAGATCATCCAAAGCCCGGCGCGACAAAAGGCGCTCAAATGTATGGAAGCTCGATGCTCCTGCTCTGATGAAATGCACTCAGTGCGGTGAGTATAAACGCCCGCACCGTCTTTGCGGAAATTGCGGATACTACAACGGCAGGATGGTTGTTAAAAAAGATGCATAAATGCATCTGTAAAGTAGAGAGGGAGCAATCCTTCTCTATTTTTTATAACGGCTCAGGAGAGGGAAAGCTATGAGTGTACCGATAGCGGGTATTAAAAGAAACAGCCCGGCACACAGGGCCGGAATACGGCCAGGCGATATGCTTCTTAGCGTAAATGGCCACAAAATAACCGATGTGCTTGATTATCGGTTTTATATTACAGATTATCAGCTTTCTTTCGTTTTGTTGCGGGGAAACAGGATTTTCACACGCCGCCTCGTAAATCGTTCAGACGAGGAATTGGGGTTAAAATTTTCAACCTACCTTATGGATAGACAGAAAAGCTGCAAAAATAAGTGCATTTTTTGTTTTATTGACCAGCTTCCGCCGGGAATGCGTGAGACGCTGTATTTTAAAGATGACGATAGCCGCCTTTCTTTTTTATTTGGCAATTATATTACTCTGACAAATCTTTCCGATCATGAAATCGAGCGAATAATTGCAATGCGTATTAGTCCGGTTAATATATCAGTTCATACCACCAACCCTGAACTGCGTTGCTATATGATGAACAACCGCTTTGCAGGCGAACAGCTATCGATTATGAACCGTTTTGCAAGCGCGGGTATACGCATGAAATGCCAGCTCGTACTTTGTCCGGGTATTAACGACGGGCAAGAGCTTGAACGCACGATGAATGATTTGGTGGGACTTGTGCCGCAGATTGAAAGTGTGGCGGGTGTTCCTGTTGGGCTAACAAAATACAGGGATTCGTTGCCGGCACTGCGTTCATTTACAAAAAGCGAGGCTGCTGCTGTTGTTCGCCAGATGGAAAAAATGGGTGAGAAAATGCTTGGCAGCCATGGGATGCGTGTGTTTTATCCCGCTGATGAGTTTTATCTAAAGGCAGAAATGCCGCTGCCGGAATTAGATTATTACGGGGATTTTGCTCAACTTGAAAACGGTGTTGGACTTATTACCCTATTTTGCGATGAATTTTTAAAAGGACTTGAAAAAAGCGACGGCAAGCCGCTTGGCAGCCGTATTATATTGGCTACCGGTATAGCTGCTGCCCCTTTCTTAAATCGACTCGTTGACAAGGCACATCAAAAATGGAAAAATTTAAATGTTACCGTCAAAGCAATTGAAAATAGTTTTTTTGGCAAAAAAATAAATGTGGCCGGGCTTGTAACCGGCCGTGATTTGATAAAGAGTATTGAGAATCAAAAATGTGATATAATATTGATACCATCCGTAATGCTTAGGCGGGAAGGTGATTTGTTTCTCGATGACGTAACAATTGACGACCTGCAGCATGCCTTAAACACCAAGGTTGTAACCGTGCCAGTCGACGGCTTAAAGTTAATAAATGCTTTAATGCTGTGATAAAACGTGTTGTAAACTATCGGCGTTGCGGTTATACTGTTCAATGTATAAAGGCGGTGGATTAAAATGGACTATCCTGTTGTTGCTTTGGTCGGGCGTTCCAATGTGGGCAAGTCAACCTTATTTAATAAACTTATAGGTAAAAGGCTTGCAATTGTCGAGGACACGCCGGGCGTGACACGTGATCGCATTTTTGCGCCATGTGAATGGCGTACCTATAAATTTATGCTTGCCGACACAGGCGGTATCGAGCCTTATTCTGACGATTTAATGCTGACGCATATGCGCCGGCAAGCACAGCTTGCAATTGAGCAGGCCGATGTAATAATATTTGTTACCGATATAAAAACAGGTGTGACTGCAAATGATATAGATGTCGCCACAATGCTGCAAAAAAGCGGCAAACCGATTGTATTGTGCGTTAATAAATGTGACAGTATAGGTGGTGTGCCTGCAGAATTTTATGAGTTTTATAATCTTGGACTTGGTGAGCCGGTTGCCGTTTCGTCGGTGCACGGTCACGGTACAGGCGATTTGCTTGATGTGGTGTGTGATTTGCTGCCCAAACAACAAGAACACATAGTGGATAGCGATACTATTAAAGTTGCGGTTATAGGCAAGCCCAACACCGGCAAATCTTCACTGGTTAATCGCATTGTGGGAGAGGAACGCACGATTGTGTCGGATATTGCCGGCACAACACGGGATGCAATAGATACCGAGTTACACAACGAGTACGGAGATTTTATATTTATAGACACTGCCGGGCTTCGGCGCCAAAGCCGCGTAAACGACCCTATTGAAAAATACAGTGTGCTTAGAGCACAGTTGGCGGTTGAACGGGCTGATGTTTGTATTATTATGATAGATGCAACCGAGGGCTTTACCGAACAGGATAGTAAGGTTGCCGGTATTGCACACGAGCGTGGTAAGGCATGTATAATTGCCGTAAATAAGTGGGACGCTGTAGATAAAGACGACAAAACTATGGATAAAATGCGAAAGTCACTTGAAAATGATTTTTCGTTCATGGCCTATGCACCGATTATTTTTATTTCAGCAAAAACAGGCCGGCGCATAGATCGATTGTTCGAGCTTTTGATATATGTTGCACAGCAGTATTCAATGCGCATTTCCACGGGTATGCTCAACGATGTGCTGGCTGATGCCACTGCTCGTGTGCAACCACCGACTGATAAGGGCAAACGCTTGCGCATATATTATATTACACAGCCTTCTACGCGTCCTCCCACCTTTGTTTGCTTTGTCAATAAGGCCGAACTTTTTCATTTTTCATACAAACGGTATATCGAAAATCGGATCAGGGAAACATTCGGGCTTGAAGGCACACCTATTCGCATAATCGTGAGGGAAAGAGGAGAAAAAGGGCGTTGATATTTGTTATATGATTGAAGGGGAGACCTTACATGTTTTCAGAAATTCAAAATTTTATTTTAGTCACTTGGCCTTCGCTGATTGTTACTGCTTTGTGCGCATACCTTTTAGGCAGTATAAATTCGGCGATTATAGTTACCCGTTTTATTTCGCGAACTGATATACGGGATACCGGAAGCGGCAATGCCGGGGCGACCAACGTACTTAGGTCGCAGGGCAAACTGCCCGCTATACTGACAACACTTGGAGATTTAGGTAAAAGTATTTTGTCGGTGCTTTTAGGACGCTGGTTAATAGCTGTAATGAATAGTGGCTATGCGTCTAATAATATGGAATTTATGCTTTCAGGTGCATATTTGGCAGGACTTTTTTGCATTATCGGCCATTTGTATCCCGTTTTTTTCGGGTTTCGAGGCGGAAAAGGAGTGCTGGCGTCGCTTGGCATGATGCTGATACTCGACTGGCGCATTGCTCTTATTTGCCTTGCCATTTTTATTGTAATTGTACTAATATTCAAAATGGTGTCGTTAGGCTCGATATGTGCGGCCACGGCTCTACCCATTTTCACCGGCATCTTCAGTGCTTTTGTATATAAATATCCCGCAGCCAACACGCTGTTCAGCACGGTGATGACGGCATTTATAGCGGTTATACTGATTATTAAACATATACCGAATATCAAGCGTATAATAAAGGGAACAGAAAGCCGCTTGGGTTCGGGTAAAGTGAAGTCTGAAAATAACGCTTAGAGGAGAGATCGCATGGAATCAAAACCGGCAATTTCGGTATTAGGCAGCGGGGGATGGGGTACCGCCCTTGCAATTATGGCGCATAAATACGGCTGCCATGTTACATTGTGGTCGCCGTTTAAAGAGGAGATTGCAGATATCCGACGGTTCGATGAAAACAGAAAGCTTTTGCCCGGTGTGCCTGTTCCTCTTGATATGAACCTTACAACAAATCTTGACGAAACGGCGAAAAGTGATCTGATTATTCTTGCCGTACCCTCCTTTGCGATAAGACAAACAGCAAAGCTGCTTGCGCCACTGATTCGTCCGGGCACATTAATTGCCAATGCAGGCAAGGGGCTTGAGCCCAAAACACATCTGCGCTTTTCGCAGGTGCTAAGCGAGGAGCTTGCGTCGGCGAGGATAGTTGTGCTGTCAGGTCCGTCGCATGCCGAGGAGGTTGCCCGCGATGTGCCGACCACAATAATCAGCGCTTCACATGATATAGAGGCTGCCGAGCTTGTTCAAGCTATGTTAATGAACCCAAACTTTAGAATTTATGTCAATTCCGATGTTGCAGGCGTGGAGCTTGGCGGCGCGCTAAAAAATATAATTGCTTTGGCTGCAGGTATATGTGATGGTCTAAATGTTGGTGACAATACAAAAGCAGCTCTCATGACGCGAGGCCTTGCCGAAATTGCAAGGCTTGGCACGGCTTTGGGAGCGCGCACAGAAACCTTTGCCGGGCTTTCGGGCATGGGCGATCTAATCGTCACATGTGGAAGTCTTCATTCAAGAAACCGTCGTGCAGGCATGCTAATAGGGCAGGGACACACACCGCAAGAGGCTGTACGCCTAATTGGCACCGTCGAGGGTTACCATGCCTCTCTTGCCGCATGGGAACTTGCACAATCCGTCAATGTAGAGATGCCTATAACAGAGCAGTGTTGGCGCATATGCTATCAGGAACAATCAGCACGCGATGCTGTTCGCATTTTGATGGAGAGGCCGCGCCGCCATGAAACCGAATGTGAATGGCATTTATAATAAGCTTTTTTTAAACCGGCGAATAGACCACCTTGCATTTGTAGGGAACGCCGGGGACGGCGTTCCGATTAGAAAAAAGACTTATAACCGTTGAAAGGTGATAATATGAGTAAAGGACAGCGTCGCAGTCTAACAGAGCGAATAACCGAGCTTGCGTCAAGAGGCGAAAGAGGCATATCCGCCGACAGGCTGGCGTCACTGTTGCGAATTAAAAAAGGCGAGAGGGCATCTTTTGTGATAACCTTGGCGAGAATGGAACGGGATGGGCAGCTTGTGCGTGATAAAAAGGGTAAATATAAGGCGACGGCTTCAGTTAAAGGCATATCGGCTCAATTAGTATCATTGCAGCGCGGCTATGGATTTGCCCGCACTGATAAAGGGGACGTGTTTATTGCGGGCCGGGATTTGGGCAGGGCATTGCCCGGTGATACTGTTCTTATTACAACAAAAATGGGCGATTCCCGCGGGCTGTCGGGCAGTGTTGTCAAAATTGAAAACCGGGGAGAGCGTATATTTTCCGGGCGTATTATTCACAGCGGCAAGTGGCAAGTGCGTCCCGACGCTTTTATAAAATATGATATTGGTGTTAAAAAAGCAAAGGGCGCTGTGTATAATCACGATGACAAGGTGAGATTTAAAGTCGAATATAACCGTTTGGGCGAGTTAATTGCCGAAATACTCACAGTTTATGGCAGTGCAAACAGTGCCCGCGCCTGTGCCGATGCGATTGTGGACGCTGCCGGCATACCTGTAAGCTTTTCTGACGAGGCCAAAATGTTAGCCGGGAATTTATCAATAAAGGGAATATCGGACGAAGAACTTAAAGGACGCGAGGATTTGCGCGACTGGACAGTATTTACTATAGACGGAAAAGACGCAAAAGACCTTGATGATGCGGTTTCGCTCGACCACACAGACGAGGGCTGGCGCCTTGGTGTTCATATTGCTGATGTATCCCATTATGTGCGTGAAAACACTGCAATTGACAAAGATGCCCGCTTACGCGGCAACTCCGTATATTTTGCTGACAGGGTAATTCCTATGCTGCCCAATGAGTTGTCTAACGGCATTTGTTCTCTTAACGAGGGCGAGGACAAGTTGGCATTGTCGGCAATTTTAAAGCTGGATAATAACGGATTACTGCTTGGGGTTTCAATTAAAAAAACTGTTATCAAATCCTGCCTGCGCGGCGTATATAGTGAGGTAAATGCTGTTTTTGACGGCAGTGCCGGTGCTGAGATAAAAACAAAATATCAGCCGGTTTATCGCATACTTGAGAATATGCGCATGCTTGCCCAAAAATTGAGCGATGCAGCAGCTAAAAGGGGTTTAATGGAATTTATAAGTGTTGAGCCGGTATTTACGCTGGATGAAAACGGGCATACCATTGACATACAAAAACGCACAATGGGAGTCAGTGAGGGCATTATCGAGCAGTTTATGATAGCCGCGAATGTTGCAGTTGCCGAGTATTCCCGAAAACACGGGTTACCGTTTGTTTACAGAATACATGAACACCCCGACCCCGAGAAGCTGCTTGTGTTAGAGCAGATTTCAAGGCGGCTGGGTTTTAAAACCCGCTTGTCGGGTTCCCCCCTTAACCTGCGTGCACTTATAGACGAGGCACGCGGAACACCATACGAACGGCTTATTTCGGACAGGCTGCTAAGGTCGATGGCAAAGGCGCGGTATAGTGATAAACCGGCAGGGCATTACGGGTTGTCGCTTGAAGATTACTGTCATTTTACAGCACCCATTAGACGATACTCTGATTTGTCTGTGCATCGCATACTTTCCGTATTTTTATCAGGGGTTGCAAAACAAGAGGTAAAGCGTCGCTTTGAGGGATTTGCCCATCTATCAGCCGAGCTATCTTCCCAGTGTGAGTTGAGGGCATTAAACGCAGAACGCGAGTGTGAAGGGTGCTATATGGCGGAATATATGTTGCAATTTATAGGACAGCAAATGCAAGGCATTATATCGTCAGTAACCCCGTTCGGATTTTATGTTGAGCTGAACAACTCGGTTGAAGGACTGGTGCGTATTGAAAGGCTGAACCATCATGATCTACGGTACGATGAAGTGGCGTCGCTTACCGACGGCATCGGGCGTCCGCTGTATACTGTGGGCGACTCGATTAGTGTCTTGGTGGTTTCGGCCGATGTATCCACCGGCCATATTGATTTTGAACCGGCTATTTGAGTTTTCTCTTTACCTTTGAAATACAGTATGTTATAATTCTAACAAGTTAAAACTTGGGGAAAAACAACCCAAAAAGAGTTAAATATTTTAGGAGGATCATTAGATGAAATCATTTCTTGCGATTGAGGACGTTTTTGCCAGAGAGGTTCTCGATTCACGCGGAAATCCCACCGTTGAGGCCGAAGTTGTTGTAGAGGGTGGCTTTGTTGGACGCGCCGCCGTACCTTCGGGTGCATCTACCGGAGCGTTTGAGGCTTGCGAGCTGCGTGATGACGATAAGTCCCGTTATTTGGGTAAGGGCGTTGAAAAGGCTGTAGCCAATATAAATGAGGAAATGGCAGACGTAATTTGTGGCATGAATGTGTTTGATCAGGCTATTATCGACAATGCAATGATTGAGCTTGACGGAACACCCAACAAGTCCCGTTTGGGTGCAAATGCGATGCTCGCAGTGTCATTAGCATGTGCAAAGGCTGCTGCCGAGGCTTTGGACATCAGCCTTTATAAATATATCGGCGGCTGCAATGCAAAAACTTTGCCGGTGCCTATGATGAACATCATTAACGGCGGACAGCATGCCGACAACAGCGTTAGCTGCCAGGAATTTATGATTATGCCTGTGGGTGCGCCCACTTTCCGCGAAGCGTTGCGCATGTGTACAGAGGTTTTTCACAATCTTAAAAAAGTACTGTCTGCCCGTGGGTATTCAACCGCTGTAGGCGACGAGGGCGGCTTTGCTCCCAATCTCAAAAGCGACGAAGAGGCGCTTATCGTTATTGTCGAAGCGATTGAAAAGGCAGGGTACAAGCCCTATGACGATTTCCGCATTGCACTTGACCCGGCATCTACCGAAATGTATGAGGAGGCAAAGGCCAAGGGCAAGGAAGGCTGCTATTATTTCTGGAAGACCGACGTTATGAAGACTCGTGAGCAGATGGTTGATTTCTGGGTCGATTGGGTCAACAAATACCCGATTATTTCGATTGAAGACGGCATGGCCGAGGAAGATTGGGAAGGCTGGAAAATGCTTACCGATAAGCTGGGCGGCAAAGTGCAGCTTGTAGGCGATGATTTGTTTGTCACTAACACTGAAAGGCTTGCAAAGGGTATTGATATGGGTGTTGCCAATTCGATTTTAATTAAAGTAAACCAGATTGGCACGCTGACCGAAAC
>DHNF01000181.1:2436-2871 GCA_002409375.1 Ruminococcaceae bacterium UBA5423 | reverse complement strand
CACCGTTCGGGCGAAACCGAGGATGTTACGATTGCCGATATTGCAGTTGCCACCAATTCCGGACAGATTAAGACAGGAGCACCG
Source organism: Ruminococcaceae bacterium UBA5423 (assembly GCA_002409375.1). GTDB lineage: Bacteria > Bacillota > Clostridia > Oscillospirales > Acutalibacteraceae > Avimonas. The sequence goes on along the minus strand of DHNF01000181.1, from coordinate 2,787 downwards.
TCACGCACCGACCGTGTCGCTAAGTATAACCAGCTTTTAAGGATTGAAGAAGAGCTGGGGAATGTTGCTGTGTATCCCGGCCTTAATGCATGGTTCAATCTCAACAATATTTAACACGACTCTTCATTAAAAAAAGCATATCCCTTTGTGGTATATGAAGAAATTGCAAAAACTGTTGAGTTATTGCGGACACCACCCTGTTGGATGGTGTCCGTTTGATTAATATACGAGTATTGTAACTTTGTAACATAGGTGAGTTATTCACATTAACCGTGTTTCGATTTTGAAAAATAATTATAAAAAATTAGATAATACTATATTGGCTTTGGGTGGAGTTGATATTATGCGATG
>DHNF01000181.1:1316-2166 GCA_002409375.1 Ruminococcaceae bacterium UBA5423 | reverse complement strand
GGGCTTTGCTGCAGGTGTAATGATTGCGGCATCGGTCTGGTCACTGATATTACCGGCTTTTGATGAAGTAGGTAACAATCTGAGTGGAATGTTGATTGTTACACTGGGATTTGTTGTTGGCTGTGCGGGTATGCTTGCACTTGACAAAATTGTGCCACATCAACACAATAAGATGGATGCGCCCGAGGGTCGTTCAAGTCATTTATCACGCCCAATGCTGCTTGCTGCGGCTGTTGCGCTTCACAACATCCCTGAAGGAATTGCGCTTGGTGTTGTGATTGCAGCTGCAAACAGCGGTGCGAGCACAGGTTGGTCTGCTGCACTGGTATTTGCTTTTGGTCTTGCATTGCAGAACTTTCCTGAAGGACTGGCAGTCACCTTTCCGCTTTATCAAAGCGGTGTTTCTAAAAGACGCTGTGCGCAGTTAGGGTTGCTTACAAGCTTATCCGAGCCGGTTGCTGCGTTACTGGGGCTTGTATCCACCTCTCTGCTTTCAATGCTTGGCAATGTGGTGATGCCAATTTTGCTAAGTGTTGCGGCAGGAGCAATGATATTTATTGTGGTTGAGGAGCTTATACCTGAATCGCAGATTGAACAAAACGGACATTCAGCAACATACGGCTTTTTGCTTGGGTTTTGGGTAATGGCATTAGCAGGCTTACTGTTCGGCTGACAAAAATGTTTGGAAGGATCTTTATGTAATGGAAAAAAAGGTGTTTGAAAACGGACTGCGTTTGATATATCTCCCGATTGAAAGGGTTCGTTCGGCTTCGGTAGCTGTTTGGGTTGCCACAGGGTCACGGCATGAGACCTTTGAACAGCGTGGGATATCTCATTTTATTGAGCATAT
>DHNF01000181.1:0-1158 GCA_002409375.1 Ruminococcaceae bacterium UBA5423 | reverse complement strand
ATATCTCATTTTATTGAGCATATGCTGTTTAAAGGGACGGTTAACCGTTCGGCTCGGGATATTTCCGAGCAAATGGATATGCTTGGCGGAGGACTAAATGCCTATACCGCAAAAGAATACACGCGTTATTTTGCACAGACTCTTGGCAAAAACGCAGTCAGTGCTCTGGAAATATTGTGTGACATGCTGACAACCCCCTTGCTTGACGCCGATGAACTTGAGCGCGAACGGGGCGTAATACTCGACGAAATGGCAATGTATGAGGACAGCGGTCAGGATGTGGCCCACGAGGCGCTTTGCGCCGCAGTATGGCCAAATTCACCATTAGGTCAGCCGATATGCGGGGTTGCTGATACTGTTTCGGCATTCACACACGATGATTTGCAGGGCTTTATGCAAGAGCGTTATACACCCGACAAAATGATCGTTGTTGTCGTGGGAGATTATGACCGTAGCGGTGTTGATGAATTGATTGAAAAAACACTGGGTTCTTTAAGCAAAGGCAAAAGTACCGCATTAGGTGATTCACCGGTTTTTACTCCATCACTTGCACTCAAGAATAAAAAATTCGAGCAAACCAGCCTTGCGCTTGCAATGCCCGGTTTGCCGCTGGGAGATGCACACAGATATTCGATGATGCTGTTAAATTTTATTGTTGGGGGCGGGGTTTCTTCTCGTCTTTTCCAGCGCCTGCGTGAGGAGCTGGGGTTGGCATATTCTGTATACAGCTCGCACACTGCCGCTTTGGGCGCCGGGCTTTTCACTATTTCCGCATCGTTTTCAGCCGATAAACAGGCACAGGTGTTGGACGAAATTAACAGAATACTTGAAGATACTGCACATGGCGTGACCAATGAAGAATTCGAACGAGCACGTGCACAGGTAAAGGCCTCAAGCATAATGGGTATGGAAACAGTGGCAGCACAGGCAACTTTTGTCGGGCGCAGTGAGCTTTTTGAGGGACGACTAATTAATTTTGACCAAATCATTGAAAAGCTGGATGCCTTGACTTGTGATGATGTCAATAGATTGGCAGAGAATATTTTGGGTAACACTGCTCGTGCGCTGTCGGTTGCCGGCAAAGTGAAAAAGCGCAGTTTTTATATGCCGTATATTACTTCCACTACTAATAATAAATAATACTGTTTCTTGTTAAAA
>DHNF01000125.1:5086-5233 GCA_002409375.1 Ruminococcaceae bacterium UBA5423 | reverse complement strand
TAGAAAAATAGTCCAGCAAAAAAACCAACCGCCGCAATAACAATATATCCGATTGGAGAAGTAAAAAAAGTCTTGAATTCTCGCTTGAAAACCGCGCCCATTATGCCCGTCCTCCTTTTTTCAACTTGATGCCATTCAACTGCTCAC
>DHNF01000125.1:0-4901 GCA_002409375.1 Ruminococcaceae bacterium UBA5423 | reverse complement strand
CCCATAATTGCCCAGTTGCGGGCGGCGACACGTGCTGAAATTTCGCGTCTGACATCGACACCCTCTTCAGGTTCTATCGCAAACTCAAAAATGCCCGGCTCTTTTTCACCCTGAGACACAACAGCACTAACGCCCGGAATGCTGGTAAGAACATTAAGCACATCTTTTTCGCTGCCTGCAATGCGTACTATAAGGCGCTTGTCATTTGAATACTTTTCGGCAAGATTTGATGCAGTATCGTCTGCTACAAGCACACCTTTATTGATTATAATAATACGATCGCAAACTGCTTCAATTTCCTGCAAAATATGAGAAGATAATATGACTGTATGATGTTTACCAAGATTTTTTATCAAAGAACGTATTTCAATTATCTGCTTTGGGTCAAGACCGACAGTAGGCTCGTCAAGTATAAGCACCGGAGGGTTACCGATCAATGATTGCGCCAACCCAACTCTCTGACGATACCCTTTGGACAGGTTCTTAATTAGCCTGCCATAAACATTTTCGATTTTAACCAACCGGCAAATTTCGGCAATATGATCTTTTCTTGGAAGCTTACATTTTTTTAGTTCATACATAAAATCCAGATATTCCCTTACGGTCATATCAAGATACAACGGTGGCTGTTCGGGTAAATAGCCGATGTTCATTTTAGCCTCATTCGGCTGCTCCAGTACATCAAAGCCGTTTATTTTTGTCGCACCGCTGGTAGCCGATAGATACCCGGTAAGAATGTTCATCGTGGTGGTTTTGCCTGCGCCGTTAGGGCCAAGAAAACCAAGAATTTCTCCTTCCTCCACCCTAAAACTGATATTGTCCACTGCAAGGTGGTTTCCATATCGTTTGGTCAGGTTTTGCACCTCAATCATAGCTTTCCCTCCTGATATAAATTAAGCCGCTGCTGATCTCGTCAGTTCGGACATTTGCACTTGGTCCGGCTGAACAAAATCAACTTTTTGCTTGAATGCTTAGCACTGCATGTCCTGCTTAACCGGCATTTCTTTAATTGTATTATTCTGAGTCGGTTTAGTTGTAAACATTTTTTGAATGTTTACAACTAATTTTGTTTTTTACCACTAATAAAGAATTATAACATCAGGACATACTCATTTCAATCTTTTGTTTTTGAATTTTATCATTAACCGTTGAAGGTTGCGTTTTTAATGTAAAACAGTGTATAATACCATAAAATTGATTAGACTCGTAATACACGGATATGCACGGAAAGGCAAGGTTTTTAATGAAAGTACTGATGATACCATCATGGTACCCCACACCGGGAGCACCTTTACTTGGCACATTTTATAAAGAACAAGCCGAGGCTCTTGTGGCTATGGGTGTTGATGTTGCGGTAGCACATGTTTCGGTCACAAGTGATTTTCGACCGGCAAATAACGGTATTAGCTGCGAAACAATAAATGGTGTGCTCACTTACACATATACCCGCCCCAACCTGACACCACGCTTTGAATATGGGCGTCGAATGCAACGCACTCACATGTTGAATAAGCTTTACAGCCTTATCGAAAGTGAATGGGGACGCCCCGATGTTGTTAACCTGCGTTCTTCGCTGCATGGATATGAAGCGGTATCACTTTGCCGTAAATACAGGCTGCCCTTGTTTTTTATGGAGCATTCGTCTTTTGTAATCACCGAAAAAGAGAACAGCGCGGCTTTAAAAAGACTTGCCTACACAATGCGTTTTGCCAAAGTGAATGCTTGTGTGAGCAGTGCACTTTACCGGGTTATGGAGCCCTACGGCGGTGTCAGAATTATCCCGGATATGGTAAACGGTGATTTTTTCAAGCCTTTAAATACCCCTTCCAACAACGAATTTATATTTCGGGCAATGGGCCAACTAAGACCGATTAAAGGATATGACATGCTAATTCGTGCATTTGCCCAGCTCAAAAGTAAAACAGACAAACAAGTAAAGCTGGAAATTGCAGGTGAAGGTGCACTGCACAGAGAGCTTCAGCAATTGATTGACGAGCTTGATATCGGTGAGTCTTGTCACCTTGTAGGTGCTATTGCACGCGAGCAGGTACCTCAATTTATGAACGGTTGCGACAGCTTTGTTTGTTCGTCGCGTGTCGAAACACTTTCTTGTGTGCTAAACGAGGCTGCAGCCTGTGGAAAACCAGTTATAAGCACACGCTGTGGCGGACCGCTCGACATTGTAACAGAAGATATCGGTATGCTCGTGCCAGTTGACGATGTTGATGAGATGGCAAATGCAATGCTTGTAATGCTTGACAAAGTCGGCAGCTTTGACAGTGAAAAAATCCGGGAACTGACTCTAAATCGATTCTCTGTTGAAAAGATATGCGGTCAATTGATAGAAGCCTGCCGCGAATGCCAAAACTCTGCTGATACTCATATAAAAAACGACAATGGCCGTTGTCTTAAGCTGTTTTTCGAAACATTAAAAATAGGCATGGTTACAATAGGCGGCGGGTATGCCATGCTGTCTCTTTTGCTTGAGTCATTTACCGAAAAACACCGCTGGCTAACACACGATGAAATGCTCGATACAATAGCTGTAGCTCAGTCAATGCCCGGCCCCATCGCTGTCAATACCTCTGTGATGGTCGGCTATCGCGTGGCCGGCATACGCGGCGGCATTTCTGCAGCAGGCGGCATGATACTGCCGCCTCTTACCGTAATGTCGATAATAGCTGCGTGTTATACATGGTTTCGTGCCAACGAATATGTAGCCGCATCACTTAACGGAATTCGCGCTGCAGTGTGTGGTTTGTTGGTTTGGGCAACAGTTAAGCTTGCACGCTCATCAATAAAAACCGGACGCGGAATATGGACTGCTGCTGTTTTCGGGATATCACTTCTGTTATCAATCTTCACCGGCTTGCACGCTTTGGTATATATTTTGGGTGGCCTTATTGTCGGTCTTTTGTTTAACGCTCTTTATGCGATTATTTCGGAAAAGAGGTCACGTTAATGCTGTATTTGCAACTGCTGTGGGTATTTTTTAAAATAGGCGCACTTTCTTTCGGTGGCGGGCTTGCAATGGTGCCGATTATTCAGCGTGAAATGCAGGCAACCGGATGGATGACGGCTGCTGAAGTTGCTGACATTGTCGCACTTTCGGAAATGACACCCGGCCCGCTTGCAATTAACGCTGCCACCTTTGCCGGTATACGAAGCGCCGGAATTTTTGGGGGCGTTATTGCCACATTGGGTGTTTCGCTGCCCTCATTGATATTGTCACTGCTGGCAGCAAAATTCTTTTTTGCTGTTAGGGACAGCCGACTGGTCAGTGCCGGCATGACAGGAATTCGGCCGGCAGTTGCGGGTATGGTAGGTGCCTCGGCTATTCATATCGTCTCACTGACCTTTACCGGCCATGAAATAAGCAAGCTGCTAAATAATATGCCGCAAATCGACTGGTTTTCCGTGATACTCGCTGTTACCTGCTTTATTTTGCTTTTGCGTAAGGTGTCACCTGTACTGCTTATAGTGCTATCTGCCGGCACCGGCTTATTGTGGCGTATAATATCACAAACATTCTTTTAACGGGGGGAAACAGGTTATGAAGCTCCTGCCATCTCGCACTCTTAAATCAAACATTAGCGGTGATGTTCCCTATTACAGCTTTCCGTCTTTGGACAAACTTCAATTTGTCCGACATGGTTTTTCAACACGGCTTGGCGGCGTCAGCACCGGAGTTTTTCAAAGCATGAATTTAAGCTTCACTCGGCATGACGACCAATCGGCGGTTTTAAAAAATTTTGATTTGTTTTGTAGTGCAATTAATGTAGATGTTCACAATGTCGTATTGCCCGACCAGCGTCATAACACAGAAATTTATAACGCAACTGCAGCTGACAAAGGACGGGGCATTTTTAAGAAAAAGGGATACCATAACATTGACGGACTTGTTACTGACGAGCCCAACGTAGTGCTGTGCACGCAGTATGCCGATTGTGTACCCCTATTTTTTGCAGACAATGTGCGCCGTGTCGTGGGTATGGCTCATGCCGGGTGGAAAGGCACGGCTGCACGCATTGGCAGGGTTATGATAGAACGCATGTGCAGCGACTATGGCTGTCGTCCCCAAAATATAATCGCAGGCATCGGACCGTCGATAGGTCTATGCTGCTTTGAAGTAGATTTGCCGGTTTATCGAATATTCGCAGATATGGAAGAAACCGATGGTCGCTGTTTTTCATTTGGCAAACAGAATAAATACCATGTTGACCTGTGGGAAATAAATCGCCGCATTCTGCTAAGTGCCGGGCTGGACAACTCAAACATAACGGTTACAGACCTGTGCACCCGCTGTCATCCTGACATATTTTGGTCTCATCGTGCCGCCGGCAGTGCGCGCGGCAGTCTGGCCGGTTTTATAGCTATTGCCTAAATTATTGCCTAATCATCAGTAGGGGCAGATTCCGCCCGAGTAATTGATAATATTTTTTCAAGCAAAGTCCTTATATTAAATCCTATATATGTAATTCCGCCAAACCATTTTCACCCAATTATCGTGAACGGGCGGATATAGAATCCGCCCCTACTGCCTGTTTATCCAGTTTTGCATTTCTAAAATACAGAATAATATCAATGCTAATCATAATCAAATTTAAAAGATAAAAATATGACGGGTATTTAATTACACCTGTTTTAACAAACTCTACTATTTTCCAAGAAACGCCGCAGACATATCCAAACTCAACAATCAATAAGAAAATCAGGCTTTTCCCCTTTGCGGTTTTAGAACGATACGATTTCACAATAGATACAGGCCATGATAATCCAAAACTGATAACCATCATCGCCTCTAATAATTCTGTCATGTTTTTACACCTCTTGAAAAGGCAGTATAACTATTTTGCATCATATTGTCAAACTCAATATACTTTTGAGTTTCCCCATTTTTC
>DHNF01000131.1 GCA_002409375.1 Ruminococcaceae bacterium UBA5423 | reverse complement strand
GCCCAAACAGGGCTTAAAGCCAACGATTCAAAAGTGCCCATAAGCATGGGCTTGTTCCTCCTTTCACCTTTTACTTCAGTTTATGCTAATGGGGCTTTTTCTGCTATAATATAAGCAGTAACGTATTTTAAAGGAGGAGAAATATGGTAGTTACAACAACGCCCACAATTGAGGGAAAAAGAATTGTGGAGTACAAGGGCATTGTTTTTGGAGAAGTTATATCAGGAGTGGATTTTATTAAGGATTTTGCAGCCGGCATATCAAACTTTTTTGGCGGGCGATCAGGAAGCTATGAGGAAGAATTGCTGCGCGCGCGGGAAAATGCACTGCGTGAAATGGAACAACGGGCAATGCAAATGGGTGCAAATGCGGTCGTCGGTGTTGATATTGACTATGAGGTGTTGGGCACAAATAACGGTATGCTTATGGTTACAGCATCAGGGACTGCTGTAAAAATAGAGTGATGTAATCGCCAGATAGCCACGCCTGGTCGTAAAAAAGGGATTGCACTTAAATTCTATGCAATCCCTTTTTTGTATTGCCAACGGACTTAACTTTGCGGCGAATATTAAACCATTCAAAATCATTAATACCCACGCAACCAAATAACACCAGCAAAACGCCGTAAAGAATAAGAACAACGGACGAAACTCCGATAATTAACATTATTGCTGGCAAAGACTTGTTTTCGAAAAATTGGCATATACCTTTTGCAGTGACGACTGAGGCCGCTATAGCAAGCAAAGGTTTAAATATCCATTGTCCCCAACGCATTCGCACTCCCGTAACGCGGAGCAAACGCCTTATATTAAGGCTTGAAGTCAGAATATTACTCACAATCATAATTAACAGAAAACCGCGAATGCCCCGTAGGGGTACCAGCAGCACAATTGTCGCAATTCTTACCACTGAATTGAACATATTATATTTTAAAGAGCTGACCTGTTGGTCTAACCCTTTTAAAATTCCGTCCACAACGCTTTCAAGATACATAAAAGGCGTGATTGGTGCAAGCGCGCCAATTAAAAATCCGACTTGAGTATCATGATATATTAGCATGCCAAGCTGTTTTGAAAACATTATAAATAATGCACTGACAGGAATCGACAGCAACAGCGTTAGGCGCATTGACTGATTGACAGCACGCATAACCTTGCCCGACTGTCGCAAAACCGAAGCCTCCGATATTTCGGGCACCAAAAGCGTGGAAATTGCTGACAAAAATGAGGCCGGAAAAAATAATATCGGCATCGCCATACCTTTAAGCATTCCAAACTGTGATAACGCACGCTCACGGGAACCCGAAAATCTTGCAAGGCAATTAGGAACAAGCAAATTCTCCACAGTATGTAGCGCCGTATTTAGATAGCGACCGGCCGAAACGGGCAGCGATATTCTAAGCATCTTTCGCAAAATAAACCTTTGTTTTTGAGAAGAGCCGGCAACTGTCGGCAATTTTCGCTTGTCAATCATATAGCCAATTGCTAGATAGCCGCACGCAAGAGTTTCGGCAAGCGTATCGGCTATCATAACAGCTGCACATGCCGTTCCTATTCCTTTGTCCGAGAATTTTCCAATAATAAGAATAATGGTTGTGATTCGTACAAATTGTTCAAAAAGCTGTGCACCCGTCGAGTTGGATACACGACGCCGAGCTATAAAATAGCCCCTAAAGCAGGATGATAACCCCATAAAGGGAAGTCCGAGTGTTAAAATCCTTAGCGCGGGAACTGCGCGAATGTCTCCAAGACCATAAAGCGCAATTGGTTTAGCAAACAAAAAAACAATCAAAGATGAAGAAATGCCAAACACCAAACTAAGCATTACGGCTCGTCGCATGATGCGGCGAATGCTCCTGCGCGTTTCATTTCCCACTTGCTCGGATACAAGCCGAGTAACGGCGGTTGAAATGCCGGAAACTGCAAATGTGGATGCAAGAATATAAATGGAAAAGACGAGCTGGTATAAGCCGATACCTTCTGCACCTATTTTGTTTGATAAGTAAACTCTAAAAAATATTCCGACTGTTCTTAAGATAAAGGATGTCAAAACCAAGATAAATGCATTTTTTAATAACAAAAACCGTTTCAAATCAGCACATCCCGCCTGTTGTAAAGTTAACTGTGCCAAACATTTTATTTCCCAAATATTGGAGAATAAAATTACAGTGTGGGCAGCTTATCGTATAAGATTAAAAGGTTGGATTTGTGTCCGGGGGGCAGTTCTATCAGATCAATCTGCTGCGTCGCCAGTATGCCGCTGTACAGAGCTATACCCACATATCGGGCACTGCAAAAACCGCTTGCAGATACCTCGATCGTGCAGGGCGCCGGAGGTATACTGATTGGTATCGAAAACACCTGTGTATTGCCGTCGTTGTCGGTGACGTCATCATTTCGCATTTTTTTGTTTGATTTCCCCAAATAAAAAATAGTTACACGTGCTCCGGCTACCGGCAGGGTCTGCCCCGACGATGTCACATGCACCTGTACTGATGCACATTCCATACCATGGTGCAGCTTTGCCGTCTCTGTGCATAAAGCTGGTCTTGTTTTTGTTTCGTGTGGGCGCAGCATTGATGGCGGCGGCGAGCACTCGTCCTCGTAGTCAGCAGCGTAGGGCATTGTCGGTTCAATGCGAGGCGCTGGTTTTGTTTCACGAGGACGCAGCATTGACGGCGGCGGCGAGCACTCGTCCTCGTAATCAGCAGCACGAGGTGTTTTTGGCTCAACACGCGGCGCTGATTTTGTTTCACGAGGACGCAGTATTGACGGCGGCGGAGAGCATTCGTCCTCGTAATCGGCAGCACGAGGTGTTTTTGGTTCAATGCGAGGCGCTGGTTTTGTTTCACGAGGACGCAGCATTGATGGCGGCGGCGAGCATTCGTCCAACTCGTCATCAGCGGTGTAAGGCATTGTCGGTTCAACACGCGGTGTTGATTTTGTCATTTTGGCTACAGGGTCAGTCTTTAAGACATCCTTCTTCAATTCCTTAGAATCCTGCACCGCACTGTTAACCGGGGTGTGTTCGGGAGCAAGAAGTGTTCTTCGCTCATAGAATTCCAGCAGCTCTTTTTGGTATTCTAATATAAGTGACTTAAGCTGCGAAGCGATATACTTTTCATCATTCACTCAGCATCACCTATCCTTTCAAATCACAAGGATTACCGTATCATGTATATGTTATAAAAGGACAAAACATGCCCTCGGCAGCCATTTTACAGCAGCGAAATGCCAAACAGTTTGTGTTGCAATTAGCGCTCTTACAGTATATAATATCCTACTGAAACAATGCCGATAAGCGGCTAATATTAATATTTCACTAAAAATATATTTAATCGGATATTAGAATTAGGAAAGAAAGGCACAACATGGCAAACAAAAACCAAACCACTAAGGACAAAAAACATAAGCATAAAAAGCGCCGCAGTCGCTCATTGCTACTTGCAACTACACTGTTTCTCGCACTGTTTGTGACGGGTATTGCATTCCGCCTATTTGGAAGTGTAGATATGGTATCATCGGATATAAGCAGTCCTGTTTCAACTGATTTTGTTGAAACTACCGTCTCACAAACTACCCAAAGCAAAGTTACTCTATCGCAAACAACTGTCCAAACATCCGAGAAAACCACTTCGACCAGAACACCGGGCAAGCATTATATACAGCCTGCCGGGGCAGATTGGAATCTTAAGCTTGTCAATAAGTGGAACCCGCTTGACAAAAATTACAAACAGCCTCTTGTTACCTATTCGGGCAACAACAAGTTTGACAGCAGAGCAATTGACAAGCTTAAAGCGCTGGTAAATGCGGGCAAGGCCTATAACATCCGCGTTGCCTCTCTTTATCGCACCCATGAGCTGCAGACAAGCCTGTTCGAAAGACAGGTGAAAAGAGAAATGGCAAAGGGGCATAGCCGTTCTAAGGCCGAGGAGCTTGCAGCCACCGAAGTTGCACGCCCGGGTACGAGTGAACACAACCTTGGTCTTGCGGTGGATTTTTTGTTTGAACAGTATTCATCTCTTGAAGTAGCATATGAAAAGACTGAAGCCTACACATGGATGCTTGAACACTGCGCGGATTATGGATTTATTCTGAGATTTCCTAAAAACAAGCAGTCAATAACCGGTGTTATCTTTGAGCCGTGGCATTATCGCTATGTTGGCGAGAAGGTTGCCAAAGAAATTATGTCCCGTGGAATTACACTTGAGGAATATCTGCAGGAAAAGGGCAACTAAACAATGGAGGCTGTTGATGAAACCATTAAATCACATCCCTGTGTACCGTCTTACGCTTGGCGCGCTCTATATTGCCTTGTTTGCGCTGGCCGGTAATGTTCCGTTTTTATCTGCGATATACATCATTCCAAACGTACCTCTGACTTTACAAACCTTTATTATTGCAATGATGGGGCTTACATTGGGGCTGCGAAGCGGCTTGATATCCTATATTTCTCTGTTAGTGTTAACCTTTTGCGGACTGCCGATGATGTCGGGAGGCAGGGGCGGTCCCGCCGTCTTTGTCGGTCCGACTTGCGGGTATATTTACGGCTGGGTTTTTGTTATTATTTTGCTTGGTCTTTATTCTTCATTTTTTATAAAAAAGATTATTACTAAAAAAGTTTGGGGCATGCCAATACATGTGCCTATATCGTTTTTGCTTGGTATTGTCGGCATGCTGCTCGATTATGCGTGCGGATCTCTTGGCCTTATTTTATCAGGTTCCGGTAAAACAATGTCGGCTTTTTCGGCGCTGCTTTTGTCAAACACTGTTGCATTTTTACCGGGAGATGCAATCAAATTGTTGTTAGCGTCCCTGCTGTCACTTTCTTTGTTTGCAACACCCGTTCAACGCCATATTTTTAATTAAAACAACTTGACTGAATATCACTGTTGAGGTAATATATAAATGTCGGATTAAATGAACCGGCAAAATATAATAAGATGTCTTCGGGGCGGGGCGCAATTCCCCACCGGCGGTAATGCGGCTTTAAGCCGACAAGCCCGCGAGCGTTTTGCTGATTTTGGTTGGATTCCAAAGCCGACGGTATAGTCCGGATGGAAGAAGATGCACGATTTAAGCGTAAATTCGCCCCGCATTTATTTTGCGGGGCTTTTGTTTTAGCTGTAAATGTGCCCGAGGCATCAACACAAAAGGAGAAAATATTATGAAATCATCTCAAACCGTTCGTCTTGTGTTAATGGCTATGCTGGCAGCAATTTCCGTTGTACTTGTGATGCTTTTGCGAACGCCGCTTTTGATGGCGGCACCCCACCTTGAATATGACATGGCAGATGTGCCCGTAATGCTGGGCACTATGATGTTCGGGATATTGCCCGGGCTATGCATATTGCTTATTGTATCTGTTATTCAGGCATTTTTACTCGGCGGAAACGGCTGGATAGGTTTGCTGATGCATTTTGTCGCATCCGGCATGCTTGTCGTGGTAGTGGGCTTATTCCATTACCGGAATATTAAATGGTGGAAAACTATTTTGGGAATGGTTTTGGGTACAATTACGATGGCTGTCGTTATGGTGCCTATGAATCTTATTATCGCTCCAATATTCTTTGGCAGCTCAATGAAAGATGTTGTTGAAATGTTAGTTCCTATTATTATTCCGTTTAATCTGTTAAAGGCCGGAATAAACTGTGGGATAACCTTTGTTTTGCTAAAAGCGCTAACACCAATTACGAATAAGGATGTTCAGTTGTTTTTGAAATGTAAAATCAATCAATTAAAAAACTAATTAGAAATTTTCGAACAATTGACAAAATGTACTATTATGTTATAATTTCCACTGACCGGAACAGCATTAGGGTAATGATAATTAATTTTGCAAATTAGAAATTAAATAATCCTTATCAAGAGAGGCTGAGGGTACAGGCCCTGCGAAGCCCGGCAACCTGCAAGTAAAACAAAATGCAAGGTGCCAAGTCCTGCGGCAAGAATGCCGGCAGATGAGATGTTTTGCGCGCCTTGCATCTTGTAAAGGCGCGTTTTTCTTGTACTGCAAATCTTTCAGCATTTTAATGGAGGATTAGTGTTAAGCGGCAGGTTGTGTCAACTACACCGATTATGGGATAATTGCCTTATAAACTGTAAAAATTAATGCTGTCGTCTGCAATGTATAATGCAAACTCATAAGGGGAAGGAAAATTAAAATTATGACAAAACGATTGTTTACATCTGAATCGGTAACAGAAGGACATCCTGATAAGGTTTGTGACCAAATTTCGGATGCAGTGCTTGACGAAATTTTAAAGTTTGATTCGGATGCACATGTTGCATGTGAATGCATAGCAACAACCGGGTTGGTACTGGTAATGGGTGAAATATCAACTTGCTGTTATGTTGACATTCCCAAAATTGCATTATCATAACCTATATCTCGTATAACCTGCCGTGCAATTTTGGGAATGTCAACAT
>DHNF01000023.1:15055-20427 GCA_002409375.1 Ruminococcaceae bacterium UBA5423 | reverse complement strand
TTGCACCCCGCCTTGCAAAACGCAAGATAACGCTTTACTCAACAACCGAGGGAGTGCGCCGTTTTATATGGGGGCTTTCAAAAAAAGTGCTAATAGCCAATGTTTTTGCACTGTCCGCCGACAAAATATTTGCAATGGCACAAGACGAGCTTAACATAACAATTGCCTGGATTGGCGCATTATCTTATGTAATACAGATATACTACGATTTTTCGGGATATTCAGACATGGCAATCGGAATGGGCAAAATGTTTGGCTTTGATTTTCCTATAAACTTCAATTACCCATATATCTCCACAAGCATACACGATTTTTGGAAACGCTGGCACATTTCACTTTCATCATGGTTTCGAGAATATCTGTATTTCCCGCTGGGAGGCAATAGGAAAGGCAAATTTCGTACAGCGCTCAACAGAATTATCGTATTTTTTTGCACCGGTCTTTGGCACGGCGCCAACTATACATTTGTTATTTGGGGTTTGTTCCACGGTTTTTTTCTTATGCTTGAGACATTTGGTGTTATCAAAAAGCCACGCGCAAGGCTGAGACCCTTAGGGCATTTATATACAATGCTTGTTGTAACAATTGGGTTTGTTATATTCCGTGCCGACACCCTAACCCATGCAGGATATTTTTTGAAAAACATGGTTGCAGGATTTAACTTTTCATATAACACAACTTTGTCAGTTAGGCTTTTACTTAATCCGCTGCTTATTACATGCTTTTTTGCGGCTGTTATTTTTTCAACGCCTGTCGCCAGTATAGTATCACGAAAAACAGAAAAAGTTATAGGATATAAAAATGCAGCAGCAAACATGGCATCATTGTGCCTTTATATCCTCTGTGCATTAAGTCTGTCCACTTCAAGCTATAATCCTTTTATATATTTTCGCTTTTAGTCGTTTGCGTAAAATACAAGTTTGCGGGCGAACTGTGGTGTCCGCGTAGACAAAGAACAGTTGAAAGCAGGTATTAGTTTTGAAAAGAATATTTTCAATAATTTTTCTTGTCGCATTTTTTGCAATTTCGCTTATTCCTTTACTTTCAATGCCTTTTTATAAAACGCCGACAAACAGTGAAAAAAGGGTTTTGAACAAAAGACCTAAGCCTTTTGAAGACGGCAAACCTAATCTCAATTTTTTTAGCCAGCTTAATGACTATTTTTCTGATAACTTCGCTTTCAGGCTCGAGATGGTTCACTTAAATGAACTTATTTATACCGGCGCCCTAAAACATTCAACAAACGAACAGGTTATATTCGGCAAAAACGGCTGGTTATATTTCCATGAAACTATTGACAATTATACAGGCATGACAGCACTGTCCGACGGACAAGTTGAGCGCATCGCAACCATTTTGTCACTGCAAAGTGAATATCTTGAATCAAAAGGTATCCAGTATATTTTCACGGTTGCACCAAACAAAAACACCATTTATCCACAATTTATGCCCGCAAGGTTTATAAAATCCTCCCGCCCGTCGGTGCTCGACAAATTAGCTGATGCACTTACTATAAGACAGGTTCATTATTCCGACTTAAAACAAGCGTTATTATCCGAAAATACGCACAAATATCTTTATCACAAAACCGATACACACTGGAATGATTTGGGCGCAAGAGTGGCGGCAAACAGCATTCTGCAGGAAATAAAAAAACTGCTGCCAAAATTTAATTTTAACGATTCAAAAAACGCAGCCACTGTTGAAACCAAATTTGCGGGCGATCTTAAAAAAATGCTGTTCCCACTTTCAAAATCATCTGATGATGGATATACTTCATTAGCACTGGATAGATTATATACGGTAAAGCGTCCATTTAGATCAGTTGACGATGCAAAAATCACAACAACATGTGATGTCAATTTGACACGACTTATGATGTTCAGAGACTCCTTTGGCAACACAATTATACCGTTTTTATCAAACAATTTTGGTTATGTGCATTATTCCAGAGAATACCCTGTAAATTTTAGCGATTTGGATGCCCACAGCCCCGATATTGTTGTACACGAAATAGCTCAGAGGAATATCCCAAAACTGCTGAATAAAGCACCCTTAATGCCCGCCATCAAAAGGCAAATTGCAAATTTAGATACTGCCGATGCTAATGGCATAATTTTTGTTCAGTCAAAAGGGAAATATGTTCATGTGTATGGTTATATTAATTGTGACGAAAGCTCGGCATATCGCTGCTATGTCACAGACTCATTTGGACAAACCTTCGAGGCATTCCCAGTTTTCGAAGCCGAAAAGCTGCCAAACAAGTCCACAAAAAGCGCAGGATTCAGCCTGTATATAACAGAAAAAGAATATGTAACAGGTGATTTCACAGTTACATTCGACTTTTACGGCACAACGGTTTCTCATACGTTTAAAAAACAGGAGGTTAATCTGCTTGCAAATAAATAAAAGGGTTTCAAAACAGATAACGATAACAATAAACTGTCTTATATTATTGTTAACAACACAAATAGGCTGTTCAAAAAAAGATAAAGATTCATCGTCAAGCCCGATTGCAGCAAATAACAGCGCTTGTGATGGGGTTTTGATATCTAAATTAGAAAACAGATATGGTTTTGCGATAGCAGCAGGCGACAAAAAACAGATGACTGTTGGAATAAAGCCAGAAAACGCTACAAACAAAGCCGTTAAATGGTCGACAAGCGATGATTCTATCGCCGAGGTTGACCCCAATACTGGACTGCTTACAGCAAAATCGGCGGGTTCGGTCAAAGTCACAGTTACCGCATTAGACGGCAGCGATGTATCGGACAGCTGTACAGTGTGGGTAGTTTCGGGAACCGCAGAGTGGGAGAATTTGCCTCACCGCAAAGTAAACCAATCATTTCCTTTTTATTTGTATTTTGAAAGAGATGCATTTACTATTTCGGTATATGCACCCGGCGATGACGAGTATTATTCCTATTTAGTTAAAATAATAAGCTGTTCAAGGGGCAGAACAGCGAACATGACACCGACCGGAATATTTAAAATTGATAAACGTAAGCGCTGGTACCAATTTTCAATCGGAAAATACTGGACACAATACTGTATTCGATATACCGGAGACATTTACCTGCACGGTCCTTTATACAGGAAAATGTCCGGTGACACAATGCATATAAACGAATATAATCGAATTGGGACACCCGGCACTTCGGGCTGTCTTGCAATGCCTACTGCCGACATTAAATGGATTTGGGAAAACTGCCCTAACGGCACAACTCTTGAGATTGTTGCGGGCTCACCGGTCGGTATGGTTGCGCCTGCCCCGCAGCGCATTCCGCTCGATGGACCTGCAATCGACCCTTCTGACCCTGTGTATAAAGAAACATCGTGACGCATTTTTTTGTAGACAAATGGCAGGAGATAACCTATACTTGTAATAAGGAAATAAAATCCAAACATCTCAGGGGGGTGCGATAATGAAAAATATTTTAATTCTGATGCTTACAGTGTTAATTATGGCGGTTGTCTTTTGCGGTTGCCAAAAATCGCTGACAGAATCAGGCACAGAAAATTTGACCAACAGCTTTAGTGTTGATGAAATGGTATCTATGGTTGACTCAATGACACAGCCAACAAAGGAAAAGCCCAACTTAATGCTCAGCAGCAACGCTTATGACTACATTAACGCTCACAGAAAAACCTTTGATTTGCTTGTTTCAAGCAAACGGTGCGCGGTGGATTGTTTTACGAAAATACTGCGCGACTCAAATACCTTTGGGCTGGACAAATATATTATGGCGGCAGTATGCTGTGAAATTACCGGAATAGGCAAGGATGGCGAATGGAGTTCGGCAGACGAGTGGATAAAGCTTTATGACGATGCATAACACGGTTTTGACGATGTGTTCAAGTCCATTATAGCGGACAATGGCAGCACACATGAATAACGGCGTGATGAGGTCATCACGCCGTACTTTTTTAACTATTTTTTAATGATTCAAGATAATCCTGCAATATGACTGTGGCGGCAACCGTATCGACAACCGCTTTACGTTTTTTTCCTCGCGTATTTGTTTTATTCAAAATTCCGATTGCAGACATTGTTGTCATGCGCTCGTCCCACAGTTTTACGGGCAATCCGGATTTATCACCAAGAGCATCTGCAAATTCTTCCGAAAATCTTGCACTGTCACCGCGGGTACCGTCCATGTTGCGTGGATGCCCGACAACAATTTCTCCCGCCCCCTTTTCATTTGCGATGTTTGCAACTTGCTCTATCAGCGTTTCGGTATCACGCTGGGTAATTGTCCCTATTGGCGTTGCTATTAACCCGGTATCGTCTGATATAGCAATTCCGGTGCGAACTCTGCCCAAATCGACCCCAAGGATTTTCATAAATTAATATCCCTTTCCCGTCACTACCATTCCTTTAAAGTGCCTGTCAGCTCGGTTATACTTTTTAATCCCAACGAATCTGCAAAGCTTTTCAGTCCGTCAATTATTTTTACACAAGCAAAGGGATCATGGAAATTGGCGGTGCCTACCTGCACGGCATTCGCGCCGGCAATCATCATTTCGGCTGCATCCTCCCATGATGCTATACCTCCAATGCCCACGATGGGAATAGATACACGCTTTGCAACCTCGCTCACCATGCGAACGGCAATCGGGAATACAGCAGGTCCGGATAAGCCTCCCGTATTGTTGCGCAGTATTGGCCGGCGAGTGCGAATATCAATGCGCATGCCGGTCAGCGTGTTAATCAGCGACAAGGCATCGGCGCCCGCATCAGCGGCAGCTGCTGCTATATCTCCTATGCTTGTAACATTTGGTGTCAGTTTCACCATAACAGGCTTTTGTGTGCGATTTTTAACCTCGGCCGTCACTTGGGCAACACTGTCGCAAGACGTTCCGAAGTTTACGCCGCCGTGTTTTACATTGGGACAGGAAATATTAAGCTCGATAATATCCACCTGAGAATCTTGCAGCCGCTCGGCCATAGAGCAATACTCCTCAACTGTATTTCCCGCAACATTTGCAATAACTACAATGTCCTGTTTTTTAAGCTTTTTAAGATATACATTTAAAAATTCATCAACGCCCGGGTTTTGAAGCCCCACACTGTTTATAATACCCGACGGAGTTTCTGCAATGCGTGGCGGAGGATTGCCTTCTCTTTTGTGGAGTGTCGTGCCTTTACATGATATGCCCCCGAGGCGCGAAATCGGATAAAATTCGTTGTATTCCAGTCCATAACCATAGGTACCTGATGCGGCGATAACCGGATTTTTAAGCTTGACACCGCACAGCTCAACACTCATGTCAGTCATTCCAATCCACCTCCGTTGCCATAAACACCGGCCCATTAACACACACTCGCTTAAAGTGATTACCATTGCTGTCTTTTGTTGCACAGACACAGC
>DHNF01000023.1:3994-14863 GCA_002409375.1 Ruminococcaceae bacterium UBA5423 | reverse complement strand
CCTCCATCGAAACCTGGCACATAACCCCGTTTTCTTGTGCAAACCTTGCAACGCCGCGCATCATTATTTTGGGGCCGCAGGTGTATATAACATCACAAGCATTGCGTTTAAGATAATCTTCAAGTGCCTGGGTTGTAAAACCATGAAAGCCCGCAGAGCCGTCATCGGTACACAAAATTGTTGCGGCACCCACATTTGTCAAATCCTCTTGCAATATAGCAGCCGACGATGTTCGAAATCCTGAAATCACTGTGGCATTTTTGCCATAATGGTTTGCCAATACGACAAGTGGGGGCAATCCGATACCACCGCCTACTATTACTGCTTTTTTATTTTTATCATAAAGTGTAAATCCGTGTCCTAACGGCCCTATTATATCAAGACTGTCCTCTGTTTCAAGCTTGGACAGCCATTCTGTTCCCTTTCCGCGTATTTCAAACACCAATCTAAGGGTGCCCTGCTCACGGTCAAATCCGCAAAGCGAAATCGGGCGGCGTAAAGTCAGCTCATTGCAAAGCAAATTGACAAACTGACCTGCACGGGCAGATTTGGCAATTACGGGGGATAAAACCGTGATATCAAATACCCCGGGTGCAATTTCATGTTTGGTAATTATTTTGGCTGTTTCCTGAGTATAACGCATTATATGTCCTCCGATTATTTTATAGCCGCGACCAAATCCGCTTTCATACGCAGCGCCTCACGGCGTGCCGCATTTGCAAAATCCTGCGGCGCACAGCCTTGCGCTTGCCATGCACACAGTATGCCGCGGGACGAATTGACCACGCACCCAATACCGTTTTTGTCAAAAGCCCCCGCAATATCTTTAGCCTTGCCACCCTGAGCGCCATAGCCCGGAACAAGGAAGAAAGTGTTTGGCAGTGCGGCACGAAGCTCTGCAAGCTGCTGCGGCCAGGTTGCGCCAACCACTGCACCCACACCGGAATACCCCGATTTACCCGGCAGCTTTTCTCCCCATTGCTCGCACAAATCTCCCATAAGACGATAGACAGGCTGGCCGTCCGCAATTCTATCCTGCAAATCACCCGATGATGGGTTGGATGTTTTTACGAGAACAAAAATTCCGGTGTCAAATTCACGGCACACTTCAAGCAGCGGAATAATACCATCAGTGCCAAGATAACCATTTACCGTGAGAGCATCGCCGCCAAACGGAAAATAATCTTTGTTGCCGACTTTTGTCTTTCCGAGATGGGCACAGGCATACGCCTCCATTGTGCTGCCAATGTCGTTTCTCTTACCGTCAGTGACAACAAACATTCCCTTTTCCTTTGCATAAATAATTGTCTTCGCAAGTGCTCGCATACCCGGCCAGCCATACATCTCGTAATACGCTGCCTGCGGCTTTACTGCCGGAACAATGTCATACAATGCATCGATAAGTCTACAGTTGAATTCAAACAGTGCCGCTGCAGCACCCTCAAGTGTTTCGCCATGGTCATTAAAAGCCTTGCCGACAATAAATTCCGGTATATACTGAAGCTTTGGATCCAATCCGACAATCGTCGGGTTGCCGGTACGCTTAACTGCGTTAATTAATCTGTCAAGTGCCATATCATAATCCCTTTCGAAAGACCGTTATAAAAAACATCCGTTGTTATATATAAGACGGCCGCCTAAAACAGTTGCCTTTACGCGGCCTTTAAATACCATACCTTTATACGGCGTGTTACGCGATTTTCCGTGAAGTTCATCGGGTGACACTTTCCAAGTTTCATTTTGGTCAAATATCACTGCATCAGCCGGTGCACCAATCGACAGTGTGCCCGCCGGTATTCCCAAAATACGCGCTGGCTGTGCTGACATCAGCATAATCAAGCGTTCAAGCGAGATATTTCCCGTATTAACCAAAGCCGTTATCGCTGCAGCAAGTGAAGTTTCCAAGCCAATGACGCCGTTGGGAGCACTAAAAAAGTCTTTTTTATCTTGTCGTGAATGTGGTGCATGGTCGGTTGCAATGGCGGACAGTGTGCCGTCGCACAATCCCTCTATTACCGCATTTACATCATCCTGTGTTCGAAGTGGCGGGTTCATACGAAAATCCGCGTCATGGCTTTTCAGCTGCTCATCTGTAAGAGTGAAATAATGGGGTGCGGTTTCGCCGGTCACTTGCACGCCCCTTTGCCTCGCCTCGCGTATCAGGGCAACACTGCGGCGTGTACTGACATGACATATATGCACCGGCATACCGGTTGACTCGGCAATCGCAATATCTCTTGCCGTTGCCTCATCCTCCGCGGCACGGTCAATACCCGGCAGCCCAAGACTTTGCGACACTTTTCCCTTATTTATAATGCCGCCCTTTACAAGCGCAGTATCCTCGCAATGCGCCAACACTTTTATGCCAAGCTGTGAAGCAAGTCGCAACGCCTGCGCCATAATGTCTGGCGAGGCAACAGGATACCCATCGTCCGACAAAGCGACTGCTCCCGCATTTTTTAATGCAGCAATATCAGTAATCTGCTTGCCGGCAAGGGATTTGGTAATTGCTGCAACCGGATAGACGCGGGCATAGGCCTTGACAGCCCGCTTATTTATATAGCTTATGACTTTGGGTGTATCACAAACAGGCTGGGTATTTGGCATGCAAGCAAGGGATGTAACACCGCCGGCAGCAGCGGCGCGGCACCCCGAAAAAATGTCCTCTTTATAGGTTTGCCCCGGGTCACGCAGATGGACATGCATATCCACAAGTCCGGGTGCGCATACTAAACCGCCGGCATCAAAAACTTGGGCGTCTTCAACTTGAAGTACCTGAGCAAGCGCTGCAATATGCCCGTTTTCGCACAGCATATCCAACCGCTCGTTTATTCCGTTGACGGGGTCAATAATTACTGCACCCCGGATAAGAAGCCTGTCCATTTTTTCGTACCTTTCCGCTAACTTTGTATATTTTCGATTTTATTTTTTTCATTATCAGGTGAGGGCTTGGCGCCTATTTTATTAATACTAATATCCGATTAAACGCAGCCCCCGCGTTTCGTATAGTTGTAAACAAAATAGAAATACGGTGCGATGAGGGCACCGCGCACTACTTTTGATATTATATCATAACCGTTATAAAATTAACAGCCGGCGACTATTTTTAAAAAGATTTTTTAGAAATAAAAAATCTTTGTATAATTTCCCGAAAAAGCGTTCATAATAAATCAGCGCAGGAATCGCAATATTGCAAATTTTTTATTATTCGAATATATCATAATACGGTTTCTGCACGGAATGCCAATCAGCACACACAAAGGAGTGAAGCGTAATGCTGGACAGACTGGCGTTGATCCTTGTGGTCATCGGTGCCATCAATTGGGGTAGCATCGGCTTGTTTCAGTTTGACATAGTTGCATGGGCTTTCGGTGGCCAGGGAGCCGCCGTAAGTCGCGTGATTTATACGATTGTCGCTCTGGCAGGTATCTGGTGCATTTCTCTGTTCTTTCGCGACCGTGAGGAAATTCTTGAACACGAGTAGTCTTTTACTCAAAAGCAAACAGCGGGTGCAATTTGCATCCGCTGTTTGCTTTTTTAAAATTAAGATTTCAAACTGTTGATAATTTCCATAGTGTCACGTGCAATAACCAATTCTTCATTAGTTGGGATTACAAACGCTCTGACCGTTGAATCGGGTGTAGTAATTTCAGCCTCGGTTCCGTGTACCGCCATATTCTTTTCGTTGTCAAGCCTCGCACCGCGATAACCAAGCGATTCTAAAATCTCTTTACGCAAAAGGGGTTGATTTTCACCAATACCGGCGGTAAAAATGATGGCGTCGACTCCGCCCAGCGCGGCGATATATCCACCAATATACTTGATTATTTCATATGTGCGAATATCCCACGCAAGCTTAGCGCGCTCGTGACCGTCCTCAATTGCATCAACAATGTCACGGTCGTCACTTGATACACCTGAAATTCCGAGCATACCTGATTTTTTATTGAGGATTTCATCCATTTCCTTTGGATTAAGGCCCTCTTTATCCATAATAAATGAGATTACAGATGGGTCAACCGCACCTGATCTTGTTCCCATTATGAATCCGTCAAGCGGAGTCAATCCCATTGTGGTATCAATAACCTTTCCGTCCTTAAGGGCAGCAATTGACGATCCGTTCCCTAAATGGCACGAAACAATACGGGTGCCCTCTTTGTGCGGCTTATTAAGCAGCTCAAAACAACGGCTGGTGACGTACCGATGGGACGTGCCGTGAAACCCGTAACGGCGGACTGCATATTTTTCGTAATACTCATAGGGAATGCCAAACATATATGCTTTGGGAGGCATTGTCTGATGGAATGCGGTATCGAAAACAACAACCTGGGGCACTTCACTGCCAAATGCTTTTATTGCCGCATTAATGCCCTGAACATGCGCTTTGTTGTGCAGTGGTGCCAATGCCGCATATTCATCTATGTCTTTAATTACTTTTGGAGTGACCAATACTGACCGATCATACTTTGAGCCGCCCTGAACAATGCGGTGCCCGACAGCCGATATTTCGGACAGACTATCGATAACCTTGCCGTCGCCCGTTAACAATGCGTTGGTAACCTGTGCGAAAGCAGCTGTATGGTCGTGCATATCAACATCTGTTTTTTTATTATACCCGTTATGGGTTTTGTGAGTGAACCTACCGTCGATACCAATCCTCTCACAATTGCCTTTTGCAAGGACAACTTCTCCGTTCATATCTATAAGTTGATATTTTAGTGATGAGCTGCCAGCATTGATTACAAGAATTTTCATTCGACTTTATCTCCATTTCAAGTTTTTGTACGATATCATAATATTACAAAATAACAGTATTTTCAAGTGATTTCAGCAGATATTTCAACTGCCGACATGCATCCATTTTGCCTTACCAGCCTTTCAATGTGCTGGATAGCATCTGCTACCGCACCGTTGTCGCAATGCCCAGCAATAAAGTTTGCATATGTTTTTATTTTCTTTGGCGCATTATCGGGAGTAATAGGATAACCAACACTTTTTAATAAATCAATGTCATTATAATAATCCCCGATAGCTGCAGTGTTATCGGGCTTAACTTTGCAGACTTGTGCAACCTTTAATGCGCTGTTGCCCTTGTTAACATTTGCGGGCAAAATTTCATAATAGGTGGGGTCTGTAAACATACCATACATACCGGCCATATCCAAATTCTCAACATATTCGTGAACCTTTAATAGCATATCATGGCTGCCACCAATTAATATCTTGTTTGTATTATTGGGCAAATTTTCAAAGCTTGTATCAATATATTGCTGTTTTTCAATAATAAAAAACTTATCTATAACATCATTTGACCTTAGCACAAAAATATTCGATTCAATATAAACTTGAATACCGATTTGAGGAAAAGCATCATATACTCTTTTTAATAAATTCTTGTATCCATCCGGCAGAGTATGTCCAAATACCGATTTGTCCTTTTGATAATCAAAAATCAAAGCGCCGTTGAGAGTCACTGCCGGGCAGTTGACACCGGCTTTTATGGCGATATTTTTTGCCGAATTCGGGCATCGTCCGGTAGATACGGTAAAAAGCCCGCCTTTATCTTTAAAATGTTTTATTGCTTCCAAGTTGCGATGTGGAATGTCCTTTTTTGTATCCAAAAGGGTGCCGTCCAAATCCGACAAAAGCAAAATTCCTTCAAACAAATTGTCCTCATTATTGTACATTAAATTTCACCTTTCAAAACTATTCATTCCGGCTGCCCGAGTGTTTTCAAAAACGCTGTAAAATAGTCGGGAAGCTCGGTCGAAAGCTCTATCCTCCTCCCACTGGTCGGGTGTTCAAACCCAATGGATTTCGCATGCAGACACTGCCCTTGCAGCATTGAGGGCTGCCGGCTTGACCCGTACACTCGGTCGCCTGCAACCGGATGACCGGTATTGGCCATATGAACCCTTATTTGATGTGTGCGCCCCGTTTCAAGCCTTAAACTAATGTGTGTATATTTGTGATAGCGATTGATAACTTTAAAATGAGTAACAGCACTTCTTGCTTTGCCTGTGTTTAACATATCAAGGGATAAGACAGCCATCTTTTTGCGATGCACAGGGTGGCGTCCAATTGGCGCATCCACCGTGCCTTGATCACATTTCAGCCTGCCTGCAACCATGGACTCATACTCTCTCAAAAAGCTGTGTGCCTTGATTTGCATAGCAAGACTTTTGTGTGCCTTGTCATTTTTCGCTACGATAAGCAATCCGCTTGTATCCTTGTCTATACGGTGGACAATACCCGGGCGCAGCACTCCCCCGACGCTTGACAGGTTATCACCACAATACGCCAAAAGAGCATTGACAAGCGTACCGTCAGGGTTGCCGGCGGCAGGATGAACCACCATTCCCTTAGGTTTGTTGACAACGAGCAAATCATCGTCCTGATAAACAATATTAAGTTCAATCGGCTGGGGCTTTGGATAAAAACTTACCGGGTCAGGTATATTCACCTGCACCAAATCCCCTGCAGCAATACGGTAGTTTTTTGCGCGGGTGCTTCCCCCCACAAATATTAGACCACGTTCCAACCAGTTTTGTACCTGAGCGCGCGAAACACCTAATTCCACACTGACATAGCGATCAAGTCTTTCTCCCGTCGTTTCCGGTAAGGGGATCAGTGTCCTTGTCTCCATTGACTGCATCACTCTCCCCATTAACCTGCGTCTCTAACTGATTTTTTGCAGATAAATTTAACTCTTTTTGATTAAATAAAAAATAAAACAGCAGTAAAAATGCACCGACAACTACAAAACTGTCGGCAACATTGAAAATAGCAAAATCAATCAGCTTAAAATAAAAAAAGTCAATTACTCCATCTCGAAACACGCGGTCAATTAGGTTTCCCATACCGCCTGCAAGAATCAGTGTGCAACTTATTATAACAATTTTGGATTTGCCCAGCACTCCTCTGGCAAAAGCAATAATTAAACCAATAAGCGCAATCACCGTAATTATAATTAAATGAATTCTATATCCGCTCAATATGCCAAATGCCGCACCGTCGTTTTTTAAAAAACGCAGTTCAAACACGCCGTCAATCAACACGAAGGGCTGCTTGCCTGCAAGATATGTCTGTGCCAGCCATTTTGTTATTTGATCAATACCGGTTAGCAACGCTGCACATAAAAACATTAATGCTAAAACCATAAAAACCTCCAAATTAATTGGCAGATTACCTAAAAAACGGCGCGCCGCATTACGGAACGCCGTTAAGACATTAATCAACCAACAATAGCCCAGCAGCGGGAACATAAATCAGGTTTTTCACATGTGCCAACCGATTCGCTGTACGTCCAGCAGCGCGCACATTTATGCCCGTCTGCATGTTTGACCGTAACGCGCAAACCATCTACATCACCGACAAAATCGCCGTCCTCGCTATCAAGCACAGTCACCTGTGAAACAATCAGTACAGTCGGCAAAATATCCATTATTGAATTGGCAAATTGGAGAAGCTCGCCCTGACAATGTAAAATCACCTGTGCATCAAGCGAGCTGCCGATCAATTTGTCGGCGCGTGCATTCTCGAGTGCCTTTTTAACATCATCACGCAATTCATGTATTTGTTGCCATTTTTCAAAAAACTTTTCATCTTTTTTAAAGAACCCTGCTTTTGGGATCTCGTTAAACAGCACAGACTCGGCATCATCATTGCTGCCATGTGGCATGAATGACCAAATTTCTGACGATGTGAAGCTGAGCACAGGAGCAAGCATGCGCGTTAAAGTATTAAGCAGCCTGTAAATCACAGTTTGGGCGGCACGGCGCGTTTTGCTGTCTGCCTTTTCAACATATAAGCGATCTTTCAAAACATCGAGATAAAAATTTGATAAATCCACAACACAGAAATTATGGATTTTATGAAACACCTCATGGAACTGAAAAGCTTCGTACGCATTGTGCACCTGTTCAACAAGCTCGTCAAGGCGCATCATTGCCCAGCGGTCAATCTCCTCAAATGAATCCTCATTCACTGAATTTTTGTCGGGATCAAAATCGCCTAAATTACTAAGAATAAACCGTGCCGTATTGCGGATTTTTCGATAAGCCTCGGATAATTGCTTTAAAATACCCTTTGAAAGGCGCACATCGACACGATAATCAATTGAGGCAACCCACAAACGCAGTATATCTGCACCGTATTCTTTAACAACCTGCTCCGGTACAATAACATTGCCGATAGACTTTGACATTTTGTGCCCTTCTCCGTCTACCGTCCAGCCGTGTGTCAGCACTGCCTTGTAGGGTGCCTCGCCCCGCCACGCGACTGCAGTAAGCAACGACGACTGGAACCAACCGCGGTGTTGGTCGCCGCCTTCAAGATAAAGGTCGGCCGGCCATTTGAGGTCAGCTCGTGTATCAAGCACAGCAGCATGAGACGAGCCGGAATCAAACCACACGTCCATAATATCCTTTTCTTTGCGGAAATGGTGCCCGCCACAATTGGGACAGGTAGCTCCCTTTGGCAGAATCTCCTCGGCACTGCGCTTGTACCAACTGTCAGATCCCTCACGACGGAACATATCTGATACCGCATTGATAAAGCTGCGGTCTATTATCGGCTTGTCACATTGCTCACAATAAAAAATGGGTATAGGAACGCCCCAAAGCCGCTGGCGCGAAATGCACCAATCGCTGCGCTCACGCACCATTGAAAT
The DNA here is from genome assembly GCA_002409375.1 of Ruminococcaceae bacterium UBA5423. Taxonomy (GTDB): domain Bacteria; phylum Bacillota; class Clostridia; order Oscillospirales; family Acutalibacteraceae; genus Avimonas. Next base: position 6,192 of record DHNF01000023.1, on the reverse strand, counting down.
AATCCTGTCCTCGCCCCATGCAGGATCCCATTTTACATTGTGTATCGCTTGGACAGCCTGATCTTTAATGCTATCAACAGAGCAGAACCACTGTTCGGTTGCACGAAACAAAACAGGTTCTTTGCATCGCCAGCAGTGAGGATACTGGTGCACAATTTTCTCCAAAGCAAACAACGAGCCAGTCTGCTCCATATGCTTTGCAATTGCTTTGTTTGCATCATCGGTAGACATGCCGGCACATAATGCCCCTGCTTCGTCGGTCATGTTGCCGTGCTTGTCAACCGGCACCACAACACCAATTTCGGGGTAGTCTTTGCACAAGTTAAAATCTTCAACACCGTGTCCGGGTGCCGTATGCACACATCCTGTACCGCTTTCGAGAGTAACATGGTCACCAAGCACCACAAGAGAAACTCTGTCAAGAAACGGGTGACTTGCTTTCATATATTCCAGCTGATGGCCTTTGAACGAAGCTGCCACATTGCAATCACTTTTTCCTGCTGCAGACATGGCCTGCTTATAAAGCGCGTCAGCCATTATATAGTATTCGCCATCGCACTCGATTACATTATAAGTGAACTCGGGACCTAAGCAAATTGCGGTGTTTGCAGGCAAGGTCCAAGTTGTTGTTGTCCAAATTATAAAATAAGTGTTATTAATATCAATACCGTGCTTTGCCAGTAGCCCCTTGTCGTCAATTACCGGAAATTTTACATATACAGAATAGCACGGATCCTCAGAATACTCGATTTCGGCCTCTGCAAGCGCAGTTTCACATTCGGGACACCAATGAACAGGTTTTAACCCTTTATATATATACCCCTTCATTGCCATTTCGCCAAAAATTTCAATCTGCCGTGCCTCGTACTCGGGACTAAGTGTAAGATAAGGATTATCCCAGTCCCCCAACACTCCCAAGCGCTTGAATTGTTTGCGTTGGTCATCAACATAACCCAATGCAAATTCCCGGCAAATAGCGCGCAGCTCGGCAGGATCCATGTTTACTGCGTTTTCCACACCGGCTTTGGCCCGCGCTTTAAGCTCAATAGGCAGACCGTGAGTATCCCACCCGGGCACATACGGTGATTTACACCCCGCCATATTGCGATATCGGACAATAATATCTTTTATTATCTTATTCATCGCTGTTCCGATATGAATATCGCCGTTTGCATATGGCGGCCCATCGTGAAGCACCCAAAGCGGCTTTCCCTCATTTTTCTCCATCAGCCTGTCATACAGGCGGATTTTTTCCCATTCATCCAGCATTGCCGGCTCCCGCTGCGGCAATCCCGCACGCATCGGGAAATCAGTAGCCGGAAGATTCATGGTCTTGTTATAATCCTGTTGTTGCATCGGGTCAAACTCCTTTATAATGCCTTAGTATAAAGCACAAACTGTCATTTGCGACGTTTAAACAAGCCGATATTTTCTTCATCGTCGTCCTTTGTAATATCATACTCTTCGCCAAACTTTAAATCTTTAAATTTTGATTTAGAATCGGAAGAAATCAAAAAATCACTGTCACCGGTCTGTTCGTCTTGTTTTTCATTCTTTGTATCAGGCACTGCGCCTTGAGCTTCGTCCAAAGCCTCAGCCTTGTTCGCAAGTTTAGTATCATCACCTTTGGCCGCTTGCTCTTGCTGCTGGACAGTCTCGGCCTGTTCCTCGACCTGTTCGTCTTCTTTTTCTTCATCCTTTACCTCGGGCAAAACATCAATAAGCGAAAGGTGTTCGCGGTAAATTGAAAGCATCCGTGCTTTGAAATTGGTCACTTCGCGCTTGAGTCGGTCAAGCTCCTGCTGTTCTTCTTTTATGCCTAGCTGGGCATTTTCCAGTATTTTATCAGACTTTATCCTCGCATCGTCAAGAATAAGCCCCGCTTTATGCTTGGCCTCTCTCACAACTGTATCCGCAAGCTTTTGAGCGCTCATCAGCGCTGTGCGAATATTGTCCTCATCGTTGCGGTATTCAATAAGCTTGTCCGCCAAAACCTCAAGCTTCTTCTCCAGCTCATTTTTGGCAATAGTCAAAGAATTGACAGTTTCGGCACACCTGTCCATAAATTCGTCTACATCAGATGCTTTGTATCCTCCCACACTTCTGGAAAAATAAACATTCTGAATATCTTCAGCCATAAGCATAAAACGAACCCCTTTCAAAAATTAAAATCTGGTGATCCGAGCTTGAGAATAACG
>DHNF01000023.1:2320-3855 GCA_002409375.1 Ruminococcaceae bacterium UBA5423 | reverse complement strand
ACCCCTTTCAAAAATTAAAGTCTGGTGATCCGAGTTTGAGAACGTCAGAAATAAAGCCCGTTATTCTCAAGCTCGTCCAACAAATCGCCCATAATGCCAACATTGTACGGCGTGATTATAAAAGTGCAGTTAGCAACCTTTTTAATCTGACCGTCGTTAGCATAGGCGACGCCGCTTAAGAAATCAAGTACGCGACGGGCAACATCTTTATTTGCACTCTCAAGGTTTAAGACCACAGTGCGTTTTGCATTGAGGTGATCGGCAACAGAGCTGGCATCTTCAAAGCGTTCGGGTTTTACCAACACAACCTGAAGCTGAGTGGTGGCATGTATGTTCACCACTTTATTACTACGTTTATTTTCAAGTACTGTATTCTCCGACACCCTATCACTGGTTTTTGAGACAAAATCCATATCATCTACAACTTCATCTTCATACTCGTCAATTTCGGGGTCACTCAAAAACTCCTTAAACTTATTAAAAATACTCATTATTATACCTGCCTTTCAAAAGTATCATTAAAGTAATCTGTCTACAGGCGTTTACCGAAAAGCGCCGATCCTATTCTAACCACAGTTGCGCCCTCCATTATTGCCTCTACATAATCGGACGACATACCCATGGACAAGATATCCATAAAGATATTATCTATGTTTTTACCCTTTATGTCAACAAACAGTTTGTACATACGGGAAAAAACCTCTCTTTTTTGCTGCTTTTTATCCAAAATCGGGGGCACTGTCATCAGTCCAAGAACTCTCAAGCCGTTTAATTCGGATACTTGATATAACAGTTCCTCGAGATTTTCCTCAAATACGCCCGACTTTTGTATTTCTCGACCGATATTAACCTCGATTAGCACATCGGTGACACGACCGGCTTTTAATGACGCTTTATTTATTGCGTTGGCCAGCCGCAGGCTGTCGACTGAATCTATCATATCAACTTGAGTTACGATGCGTGACACCTTGTTTGTCTGAAGATGTCCAACAAAATGCACTTTAACATCGTCAAGTTTTAACTCATCCTTTTTACCCAAATACTCCTGCACGCGGTTTTCCCCAATGTGGCTAAGTCCCAGCCCGATTGCGTCATTTATACATTTTGCAGACACGGTCTTGGTAACACCCATCAGCGTAACCTCGTTAGGTTGCCGTCCTGCCGTTATGCAAGCTTCGGTTATATTGTTTTTAATTCTTTTTAAGTTTTCTTTTATCAACAATACATCATCCAACGGTTTTTCCATCATAAAGTCCCTTTCCCTTTACAATCAAATCATCATATATCCACAGATAGCCTACTTTGTCTGTTTGCTTGCAAATGATATAATCCGGCATTGCATGAAGAACCTCCACCCTGCGAAATTCCACTCTGCCTCCCGACAGTACATAAACCCCCTGCTCACCCTTATCATTTGTGATTATGCAATCTGAAGGAACGCGTAGGCCCTCATATCTCTTAAGGCGGATCTGCACCGGCTCACGCCTTATTGAAGACAATTCGCTCGACATATATGAACATTCAAATATAACGGC
>DHNF01000023.1:0-2190 GCA_002409375.1 Ruminococcaceae bacterium UBA5423 | reverse complement strand
AACGGCTACATTTCCATCAGTGCCGCGGTTAACAGCAATAATGTTTGATGGAATAACATCGTCGGTCACAAACGGAAGCAGAATTTCGGGCTTAAACCCTTGTCTTAGCTCGCCCGATTCCGAAACCGGCACATTACATGCAAGATACCATTTATAGTCGCCGACTACCTTTCCGATTATATTATCATCCGAAACCTTTGGACGGTTGTTCATTAAATCATGCAGTTTGCTTACGGTAAGCTGATTTACTTTATCAAAATCAATTTTATTCTCATAGCCGTCAACACTGTTGATAAAATACCCTGCAACCGGTGATTTAAATGTATTGGTCGCAACGGAAAATGATGATACAAGATCGCTTTTTAATTCGGTCAGTGCTGCAATACGGCTTTCAAAATTAGATACATGCCCGATAGTGATTTGCCGCTTATTCATTAGTGCAAGAAGCTGTGACTGCAAACTGCTTACACCCTTAACAATTGGGCGGTGCACGCCTGCTGTCAGCTCTCCGATTACACCGCGTATCTGCTTGTCGATTAACTCAAGATTAACTCTGCCTGCCGTTCCCTGCCTTTGGATCTCCTTAAGCTGATCAATTTCACGATTTAGCCGGTCAAGCTGTTGCTGTGACCTCGAATCGGATTCGCTTGGAAAAACCTTGGCGATTATGCCGTTTTTAGATACACGGCCTCCATTTTCAATTGTGTAAAAAAGATATCCGTTTTTTTTGCCGGTAATAAGTGTTTCGTTTCGTATTATTATACCCTCGGTGTCGATTGTATCATAAACGCTTACACTATGAACCTCTTGGGTTTTTACCGGATTATAAGCTACGCGATAGCACTGGTATACTACATAGGCAATCAAAAACAGAGATAGGCAAATGGTAATAACCCTTTTAATAAAGTTATCCATGGGCACATTCCTCCAAAATTGCCATCGCAGCATCGCAAAGGCTTTGAGTGGCCGAAAGCTCATCAATATACAGCACATGAGCTGTTTTGCGGCGGCGGAACCAAGTTAACTGCCTTTTGGCATATCTTCGCGTCGAGCGTTTCAGGTTTTCTACTGCCTGATTTAAAGACAATTCGCCCTCAAAATATGGAATAAATTCCTTGTAGCCGATAGCCTGCAATGCTGTTGGCGAAACTGCATTCGACAATACGGCCCTAACTTCATCGACAAGACCGTCCGAAATCATGTTATCAACACGTTTGTTAATGCGGTGGTATAAAAAATCCCGGTCGCGACAGTCCAGCACAATCATGCAAGCATTGAACAAAGGCGGGCGACTGCGCGACATTTTTACATGCTCGCTCATCGTCATGCCGGTGGTATAGTAAAGCTCAAGTGCGCGGATAATGCGCCCCAAGTTATTGGGATGCAGCTTTGAGGCAGTTTGCTCGTCTATTTTATAAAGCTCTGACAGCAAAGCATCTGCGCCCTGTTCTTCAGCTTTGCGGCGAAGGCTTTGTCTTAATTTATCATCTCTCCCCGCACCTGTAAAGTTGAGGTTGTCGATGACAGCGTCAATATAAAGTCCTGTGCCGCCGCACAAAAGCGGCTGCCTGCCTCTGGCGTCAATATCAAATATAGTGCGTTTTGCATCGTCTACATAACGCGCAACGCTGTACTCCTGTTCAAGGGGCACAAATCCGATTAAGTGATGGGCAATGCCGTCCATCTCCTCGGGTGTAGGGCTGGCTGTTCCGATACGCAATTCCCTGTAAATCTGCATAGAATCTGCAGATACTACTTCACCATTAATCCGTTTTGCAAGAGAAACCGCTAATGCCGTTTTTCCCGATGCAGTAGGTCCGGCTACTACGGGCAAAAATACTAAGGCGTCGTCCATTTGCGGTTTCTCCTTTCGCAAAATCAATATTGGTCGATTACAAAATGCACAGCCACAGGCCGCCCCTCGGGATACACAATGTATGGATGTTGTTGTGATTAATATTATATCAATTCATTTGGGCGGATATGGACCGGTTTTACACCCTTGATATATTCGTTTGTCATATGCGTCTTAAACCATTTGATGATTCAGGTAGGGGCGCACCATTTTTCAATCATTTATCCGAGTAATTCGGGCGCACACACAGGTGCGCCCCTACTGAATAATTAAAAAACGCTATTGAACCTTATAGAAGCAGCAATTTTTAATTATTTAGCAGGCATTAAAATAGA
>DHNF01000148.1:632-5279 GCA_002409375.1 Ruminococcaceae bacterium UBA5423 | reverse complement strand
ATCTATCCTGACCCTCGATATATTTCATATTCTTCACCGCCGTATTATTTATGACATAATTATACCATATTTTCTTTTCTGGAATTTGCCGCAGAACTAAATTCCGCCCGCGCCCCTCTACTCTGGAATTTACTTTTGCAATTCACCTCAATTTTCATGACCAAAGACAGGGCTGCATATACTTGACAAAACAAAGATTTAGGATATAATAAGATTGTTCTTTACATTATCCTAGTCTGGGTCTGGAGGCGCGATATGAATTATATTAACAGGCAGTTGGAACGGAAATTTGCAAAGATGAGCGACTTTTTCAAGGCCGTACTTGTCACAGGTGCAAGGCAGGTTGGCAAGACCACCATGCTGCGCCATCTTGCACAGGGACAAAACAGAACTTATGTTACTCTGGATAACCTAATGGCGCGGGAGCTTGCCAAATCCGACCCTGTTTTATTCTTCCAGACATACAAGCCGCCCATCATCATTGACGAGGTGCAGTACGCACCCGAATTGTTCAGTCAAATCAAAGTGATGTGCGACGAGAGCGAGGAAACAGGGCTATTTTGGCTAACGGGTTCACAACAGTATGAAATGATGAAAAACATCCGCGAAACGCTGGCCGGTAGAATCGGCATTTTAGAGCTTTACAGCCTTTCAAAAAGCGAAATGGACGGGACTGTTTTTGAGAATGACTTAGATTTCACCTTGTCTGGTTTGAAAGCACGGCAGGCAAAAGCGCCGAAAAATGATGTTGTTGATGTGTTTGAGTATATATGGCGTGGCGGTATGCCGCAAGTCGTTCATGCCGATTCAGAACAACGACAAGAATATTATAATGCGTATGTGAACACCTATCTCATGCGGGATGTTGCGGAACTTGGCGGCGTTACGGACACACTCCGTTTTAGCAAGTTTTTGACTGCCTGTGCCGCGCTTGTGGCTAAACAGGTAAATTATAAGACCCTTGCAGAATCTTCGGAGATTGCGCAGCCTACCGCGAAGGAATGGCTGAGGTTACTCACGAGCTTGGGGATTGTCTATTTGCTGCGCCCATATGCGAACAACGCACTTAAAAGACTGACAAAAACCCCTAAACTTTATTTTTTCGATTCGGGGCTTTGCGCGCATCTTTCTATGTGGCTTACGCCCGAAACGCTGATGAACGGCGCGGCAAGCGGACATTTCTTTGAGAATCATGTTGTTACCCAAATGCTGAAAAGCTACGCCTATTCTGGGACAAAAGCAAATATGACCTATTTCCGCGACGCAAACGCGAAAGAGATTGATTTGTTCGTAGAGGAAAATAATCTGATTCACCCGCTTGAAATCAAGAAGTCGGCTAAGCCCGACAGCCGCGAGGTTAGGAAATTTGAGGTTTTGGAAAAGGCAAGCATTGGGATTGGGTGCGGCGGTATTATTTGTATGTGCGAGGAAGTCATACCGATTGATTCACGGAATTGCTATATTCCCTGTAATTTGATTTAATCATGTCATTCCATTTCATTCTGTGTCATCCTCGTTTGGGTCAACTTTTGGGTCAAATGCCGATTTTGGGTTAGACGCAAAATGAAAAGCCCAATAAAATCAGGGGTTTACGGACACGAAAAGACAGATAGAGCGCGTCCTTGGTAAGGATGAGGTCACCAGTTCGAATCTGGTTATCAGCTCCATTAAAATTCGTAATAATCACCTCCTTGTAATCCGTAAAAACCTTTTTGAGATTACAAGAGGTGTTTCTTTATGTTAGTCATAATGTTGTTTTACCCTCAAATCCCCTTTAATGTTAGCTAATAAACTCCCGCGTCTAAGGGCGGTTGTCTCATGTTTAATAATAGTGGCCGATGGTGCACCGCCGGTGTGGGTACGATAAGGGGTGTTTCATTTTCTTGTAGAATTTTCAATTTTTCGTGATATAATATTTATGTTCGTGCAATACGGCTGTTAGTTACAAAAAAATTTTCATGATATGGCAAATACACAGCTTCAAAAACAAGCTTGATTTTTTTGGGGGGTCCAGATTAGAATTTAGCAAAGAGGTGTATTTGCGATATTGTCAAAATTGGGATAGAATAATATTTACATTTAAAGAGGTGATAATTTGAATGAGTTAACTGGAAAATTTAAAGAAGTGCTGACATCAGTATTACCGATTACATTTATTGTTCTGGCACTCCATTTTACCGTAAGTCCATTGGAATCAAATATGTTATATGCTTTTCTTATTGGCTCTGTTCTGGTAATTATCGGACTAACGGTATTCTTGTTCGGAATTGATCAGGGGCTTGAACCCATTGGACATGGTGTTGGAAATACAATTACTCATTCAAATAGCTACGCAGTGATAATTACGGTCAGTTTGGTTTTGGGTTTTTTTATTTCCTACGCTGAGCCGGATTTACACATTCTTGCTAACCAGGTTGACAGCGTGACTTCTGGTCAGTTTGGGAGCACCTTGATGGTAATTGCTGTCTCTGTCGGGATCGGAGTGATGATGACTCTTGGAATGCTCCGCATACTTAAGGATATCAGACTGAAATATGTGTTTACAGGCGCATATGGTTTGATCTTTATTCTGTCATTATTCTCATCATCTGATTTTCTGGCTATAGCATTTGATGCTTCCGGGGCTACGACAGGTGCGATTACTGTTCCTTTTATGCTGGCAATGGCTGCGGGGGTCTCCGCGATGAAAAAAGACAGCAAGTTGAGTGAAGCCAGCAGCTTTGGGTTGGTAGGTATTTCTTCGACAGGTGCGATTCTTGGGGTTTTGATTGCCGGCCTTTTTCTTGAAGGCGGTAAACTGGATGGCGCTTTGCCGGAATCAGACATAACTACTACCAATCTATTGGATGCATATGGTTCCAAGCTGCTTAACATTGCATGGGAGTCTTTCCTGACGCTGCTACCGATTATTATCGCATATATACTATTTCAAGTATTTTCCTTTAAACATAAAAAGAGCAAGGTAATCGATATTTTCCGAGGTATTGCCTTAACTCTTGTAGGGCTTATCTTATTTTTATTGGGCGTTAATGGCGGCTTTATGGAAGTGGGCGCCCAGATAGGAATACGGCTTGCTTCGATGAGCTCAAATATTCCGGTTCTCCTTATAGCTTTGCTGCTCGGGCTTACCACTGTCTTAGCCGAGCCTGCTGTTCATGTATTAACGCATCAGGTGGAAGATGTCACTGGAGGATCAGTCAAACGCAATTTGGTTCTCATTTTTCTGTCTTTAGCAGTTGGTTTGTCCATATTTATGTCTGCCTTGCGGATTCTCATACCTGGTATCCAGCTTTGGATGTATTTGCTGCCCGGGTTTGGTCTCGCCGCGATATTGGCTTACTTTGTACCTGACTTGTTTGTGGGTATTGCATTCGATGCAGGCGGTGTTGCTTCAGGACCTATGACAGCCACTTTCTCACTTGCCTTTGTTCAGGGCATCGCTGCGCAAGTTCCCACAGCTGATGTGGTAGCAGATGGGTTTGGTATGATAGCAATCGTTGCAATGATGCCGATTATAGCAATCGAATTGCTTGGCACACTCTATCAAGCCAAATCACGCAGAGCATTAAATGATGCTGTTTCAAAAAAGCAATCAATAGGAGGTAATCATGGATAAGCAAATGAAGGAGCCGGCCACCGAACATCTGTTTCTGATGATGACACTCATCCTAAGTGAACATCAATGCCAGAAATTTGTGCGTATCGCCAAAGAGAAAGACATCCGCGGCGGGATAATAGTGCTTGGTAAAGGTACAGTAAAAAATACTACTTTAAACTTGCTGGGAATAAAGAGTCAGAAAAAGGAAGTTGTAAGCATTCTACTTGAAAAAGAAAAAGCAAATGAAATGCTGGACTTTTTTACCAAGGAGCTCAAGCTTCATACACCTGATTATGGAATTGCCTATACGACGCCTGTAATAATCGCAGGCCAGATAATTAACAAGCAGGGCACTTGGGATACAGTGCAAGATACGGAGGGAGAGAGCATGTTTAAAAAACTAACGGTAGTTGTCAATCGCGGCATGGCGGAAGATGTAATGGATATCGCACGCAAATCCGGTGTCAAGGGTGGTACAATCATGCACGGCCGAGGAACTGGTTCGGAGGTCACTGCAAAATTATTCGGTATGGAAATTGAACCGGAAAAGGAACTGGTTGTAATGCTTATGCCAACCGACTTAATAGATAAAGTAGTTAATGATTTATTTAAAGAGCTTCAACTGGACATTCCCGGAAATGGCATTTTGTTTGTAGAACCAATTGTGGATGTCCGAGGTCTTTTTGATTCGTATCGCAACAACAAGGATGTCTAATAAATACACACAGAAGATATTGGCAAAACTTTTCAAATAATTTATTCATATGATACAAATCTGGAACACTCGAGACGGGATACCCTGCTCTGGGTGTTCCTTTATTTTACTTCAGCGACTACTTCTGATTTGTTTTTCTCCTTATTTCTTGTTAAAAAAATTTTGCTATGCAAGGCGGAGGAAAGAGCACTGCAAACCCTTTTGCGCATAAATCTTCACACTACCATAATTTATCGAGCATAATACTGATTCTCATTAAAAACATAGAATACTTCCCGGACTTTTTCCGTTTAGCTACGTTGTCGTCGGTCGGCAGGCGACAGCCTTCCTCCCT
>DHNF01000148.1:0-410 GCA_002409375.1 Ruminococcaceae bacterium UBA5423 | reverse complement strand
TTTAACAAGAAACAGTATAAGGATAAAAAAAGACTGTACAAAAGGTTTTATCCTTCGGTACAGTCTTTGCTTTTAAACCTCCGCTTGAAGAGAGTCGTCAAAAATTTAGTGTTTTCGTAAATTGCCTTTAATGAGCACATTTCGGCGGATGCCTTTTTGTTATAGCTACAGCCTTGCAGAATCTGACAGCGGATAACTAAACTGTCCAATATTGTAGACACCGGAATAAACTGCACTTGATCGTTTAAGCATCTTGCCTGTGCCGACAGCAACACAGTCTAATGGATTATCTGCAATTCGGCAATCTACGCCCGTAAAGTTTGAAATTGCCTCGGATAGGCCGCCAAGCAGTACCCCTCCACCGGTTAGCGTTATACCTGTTGTCATAATGTCACCGGCAAGCTCGGGTG
>DHNF01000077.1 GCA_002409375.1 Ruminococcaceae bacterium UBA5423 | reverse complement strand
AAACAAAGGCAATGCAGTCTTGCTGATTTCCAGTGAGCTTTCAGAGGTTATGAGCCTATCCGACCGAATCATTGTTATGTATAAAGGCAAGATTATAGGAGAACTTTCTCCCAAAGAAGTCAGCAGATCGGAGATTGGCTTGCTGATGGCGGGTATTAAAAAATAACAAGGCAAAAAGGGGCATTTATATGAAAATAACAGATTTCGGGAAACGCCTTGTCAACTCGATTCTGCCTGTTTTGTTGGCATTTGTAATCGGTGGAATCGTAATTTTGATGATTGGCGAGAGTCCCTTAGATACATACGGGATCCTGCTCGGTAAATCGCTGTTTACCGTAAAAGGCTTCCTGAACACTCTGCATTATGCTTCGCCGCTTATTCTGACCGGCCTTGCAATTGCTATTACATTTAAAGCGAATATCTTCAATATGGGCGTAGAAGGTCAGTTGCTGCTGGGTGCATTCTTCAGCGGTATTGTGGGTTCTTCTCTGCCGGCTTCGATGAATCCGGTCATCGCACATCTCACCTGTCTTGCAGTCGGCATTATCTGCGGTATTCTGTTCGCTCTGATTCCGGCGGTACTCAAGGCATACTGCCATGTTAATGAAATGGTAGTTACCCTAATGCTCAACTATGCAATGATTAAAGTACTGGAATACCTCGCAACCGGTGTATTCCGCGATTACAGCTCCGGATATGTTTGCACACCGATTATCAAGGAAAATGCTATGTACCCCCGTATCGGCAACTCAAAAATCACGATGTTCTTCTTTATAGCGCTTTTCGTATTTGCGATTATGTATATTGTCATGAAGAAGTCAAAATTGGGTTATGAAATTACAGCAATCGGTAAAAATCCGGAATTTGCGGAAGCAACCGGAATGAAAGTCCATAAAAAGATTATCATCATTATGGTGATAAGCGGTGCGCTTTCCGGATTAGCCGGTGCCGGCTATATGATGAGCGAACAATTTAAGTACACCCTGGGCTTTTCCGGTAATCCGGGACTCGGTTGGGACGGTATGCTGATTGCACTACTGGGCGGTCATTCCCCAATTGGAATTTTGATTGCGGCGATTTTCTATTCTGCGCTGAAGACGGGCGCAGACCATATTAACCTTTACTCTACTGTTCCGAAAGAGATTGTATCCGTCATCCAGGGCTTAATTATCCTGTTCCTTGCTGTGAAGTTTGTGGATGAGCATACGAATATCCGTGAAAAACTCTTAAGGAAAAAAACCAGCAAACCTGAAACTACCATAAGTGAGGAGGCGTAAAAATGGATATCATAGGGAATATTTTATATGATACCATTTATCATAGTGCACCTATTATTTTGTGCGTAATCGGCGGAATCTTCGCTTATAAGGCAAATGTGCTAAACATTGCGCTTGAAGGCATGATGCTGATTGGAGCGTTCGTTTCAACCTTTACTGTATTTATCACGCATAATATTTTGCTTGGCGTACTGTTTGCCATGCTGGCGTCGCTTGCCTTTGGCCTGATATTCTCTCTGCTTGGCGTCACCTTTAAGGGAAATGTTATTATTATCGGTACGGCGCTTAACCTTCTGGCGTCGGCAATTGCAAAATTTGTTTTGGTGCAGATGAATACCTCTAATATAACCCTGAGTTTTATGAATGTGACCGACCTTAAAATCCATATACCGATAATCGAGAATATCCCGCTTATCGGAAATATCTTAAACGGCCACCCGCCGATTACATACATCAGCTTCATTGGTATTTTCGTGATGTGGGTTCTGATGTACAAAACCAAATTCGGCGTCTATGTTCGCGTTGTCGGTGAAAATGAGGACGCTGCAAAGAGTATCGGTTTAAAAACCGATTTCTATAAATATATTGCTATTTTGATTGGTGCTTTATGCTGCGGACTTGCAGGCGCAAACCTTTCAACTGAGCGCCTTGGACTTTTCACCAATGATATGACTGCCGGCCGCGGCTTTGTCGCAATTGCCGCAATCTACTGCGGCCAAGGTTCCCCAACCATGTCCGCAATGTATGCCGTCGTATTCGGTTTGGCACGCGCACTGTCAGTAAACCTGAGCATTTATGCAGGCCCCGCGGCGGGACTGTTTGACGTCATTCCGTATGTTATCATGGTAACTGTCCTTACAGCAGTATCCATTGTAAAATACAAAAACAACAAGATAAGAGGTTTTAAGGATGAATGAGACAGCTCTTATTATTTTCGATATGGTAAAAGATTTTACGGATCCAAGCGGCCTTGTGTTCTATCCGCAGAACCGTGAAATTCTGCCGAAGATTGCGCAGGTTTTGGAAAAGTGCAGGGAAAAGGGAAAGCTGATTATTTTTCTTCAGCACTGCAACCGTGCGGGAAAGCAGGATGAAAAAGCGGCATCCATGCGCCCGAACTGCATTGAAGGAACAAGCGGCATTGAGATTGACCCCATGCTTAATGTAAACCCGGAGGATTATGTGATTCGAAAGCGCCGCTACAGCGGATTCTTTGGCACGGATCTTGATTTGGTACTCCGCGAGAACCATATTAAAAATACCGTAATAATCGGAACGAAAACCAACTGCTGTATTCGCGCCACCGTAACGGATGCGTTTTATCTGAATTATAACCCGATTGTCATCCGCGAATGTGTGGCGACGAATTCAGAAACAGTGAATGAAGTACACCTCAACGATATCCAGAAATATCTGGGTGAGGTTGTGGACATGAAAACATTTTTTGAAAAATTAGATAACGGAGAATGGTAATGAAAAAATATGATGTAGTTGTAAGCGGCTATGTGAGTATGGATCATATGCTGAAGATTAAGACTCCGGCGGCTGTGGGCTTTACCTCTCTCATCGAGAATAAGACAAATTCCAGGATTTATTACGGAGGCTGCTCCGTGAATATTGCGTACGCGCTGTGTAAACTCGGCATGAAAGCCATGCCGATTCTACGCGTGGGCGGCGATTATGAAGAAATCGGTTTTAAAAAATTTATGGAGGACGGCGGCGTTTCTCTGGAAGGCACTTCCGTTATTGAGGACGAAACGACGTCTGTCTGCTACTTGGTTCAGGACAATAAAGGCCAGCATATAACCCTGTATTATACGGGGGCAATGGATGAAAAATATTCATGTGAACTAAGCGACGAGATATTCGAAAATACAAGGTTAGGCGTTATCACTGTTGCGGCTCATAAGGACAACGCGGAATTCTACAAAAAGTGCCGCGCGCACAACGTCCCAATTGTCTTTGGCATGAAAGCGGACTTTGACGCTTTTCCGGAGCCGTTCCTCAAAGAACTGCTGCTTCACAGCAAGATTATTTTTACCAATGAGTCGGAACGTGAAACCATAGAAAAACTTTTGAATCTCAATTCCATCACCGACTTGTTTGCTCTCGGCGAGATGGAAATCATCGTTACAACTTATGGGAAGCAGGGAAGCACTTATTATCAGCGCCGGGCGGACGGCACAATCGACAGCCAGTGTATTCCGATTTGCGACTGTACCAAAGTGGTGGATACTACCGGCTCCGGCGACGGATATATGGCAGGTTTCCTGTATGGCTACCTTAAAGAAATGACGATGGCAGATTGCTGCCGTATGGGCAGCACACTTTCCTCCTTTATTATTGAAAAAGAAGGATGCTGTACGAATGCACCGTCCGCAGAAAACATAATGAAACGTTTTGAAAATTTTAAAAACTGCAAAATGTAAGG
>DHNF01000063.1:4551-4729 GCA_002409375.1 Ruminococcaceae bacterium UBA5423 | reverse complement strand
CTCATCATTTATGAGTGCCGACAAAGGTATTGGGTACACCTCGCTGCCGTTTGATGAAAACGGTGTTGACATTTCATATCCAACAAACACAATGGATTCAAAAGATTATTTCTACAGAATTAATCCCCGAAAAAGAAAGTATATTGCTTATTATCAATCTGATGGCAGTGGTTTTTTT
>DHNF01000063.1:1596-4443 GCA_002409375.1 Ruminococcaceae bacterium UBA5423 | reverse complement strand
GCAGTGGTTTTTTTCAGACTTCTACATTTCGTCAAAAAGGGCGCAAGCTGTTTGTATGGGGACAGGGGGCAGGCAGTGACACATGGCAACACTGGCTTAATAATAAAGACGACCGATATGTCGAGCTGCAGGCAGGACTGGGACAAACACAGTATGAGTGCATACCGATGCCGCCTTTGGCCGCTTGGGAGTGGACTGAGGCTTATGGTGCATTGCAGGCAGAGCCGTCGTCGGTTTTTGGTGACTGGCAAAAGGCACAAAACGAAACACTTCGGCAAATAGAATCGGTTATCGGCGAGGAAGAGCTTGAGCAGTATCACGAAAAAAGCAAGGGGTCCGTTACTCTCAAAAAAGGTGAAACCGTAATATTCGGAGATGGCTGGGGAGCTTTAGAGCAAATGCGTCGCAAAACAAATAACGAGCAGCCACTTGAACCACATCTTGATTTTGGCACTTTGCAAGACGAGCAAAGCGATTGGTTCTGTTTGCTCGAGCATGGAAAATTCCCCAAAAAAGACGTTAAGGACACACCGCAGTCATATTGTGTATCAAAGGTATGGGAGCAAAAAGTAAACAATATCCCTGTCGCTGACAGGGATTGGTATACCTATTATCAAATGGGTGTTATAGCAATGTCCAAAACCGATTGGCAGGACGCCATGCAATATTTTGCTAAAAGCATAGAGTCAGAAAACAATGGATGGGCGCATTACGGTCTTGCGGTTGTTTCTTGCTATTTGGATGATAGGGAAAAAAGTATTTACCACGCAAAGCAGACGATTAATTTATGCAAAGGCCGAGTTTCAGTTATCAGGGATGCTGGCAAGCTGTTGCTGCACTTTAATGCCTATAAAGAGCTGCTTAGTGTAATCGAACCGTATGTATTAAATGATGAAATTGCAAAAGACGGCAGAATAGGTTTCTATAGAGTAAAATCACTTGCAGAATTAAATTGTATTGAAAAGGCAGAGGAAATACTTTATAATAACGGCGGTCTTATAATACCCGACATACGCGAGGGTGAGTTATCAATAACTCAGCTTTGGTTTGATATTGAGCAGAAAAAGGCTGAATCACGAGGCGAAACATTTGATTCAAAAAAATTAAAGCCTCCGGCGCAGTTTGATTTTAGATTAAAGCATACTAATTAATATTAATATCGGTTAGATTAATAAAACTGGGGGGCTTTTGATTTGTCTTTTTACAAGGGCTTGCTGATACACCCGGAGGAATTGAGTAATGATTGGATTAAATGGGCTGTTGATGCAAAGCTTGATATGATCGGGTTGCACCCGGTTGGAGGAGAAGAAGCTTGCTCGTCATTAGATAATCTGCTGCAGCTATTAAAAAGCAAAGAGTTTTTAGATAATTTAAATCATCTTAAAAAAAGCGGTATACAAGTTGAATATTGCTTGCACGCACTTTCGTGGCTTTTGCCACGCAAATTATTTGAACAGCACCCTGAGTGGTTTCGCGTCAATGAAGAGGGACAGCGTAGTCCGGATAAAAACTTTTGCCCATCAAATCCAGAGGCTATGGCTTTTTTGGAGCAGCAATCACATAAGCTTGGTGAACTGCTTTACACCGACAACCACCGCTACCATTTTTGGGCTGACGATGTTGCATCAGGCAGGTGCTGCTGTCCTGAATGTTTAAACTATTCACCGTCTGATAACCAGATGCGTGTGCTCAATGTTATTCTTAAGGGTATCAGGCATGCCGATCCAAAGGCAAAGCTTTCGTACCTTGCCTATTACGATACGCTTGAGCCGCCCGAGCGCGTTGCACCCGATGATGGCATTTTTCTTGAATTTGCTCCAATGGATCGAGATTATCATCGTCCGCTTGCCGACGGCCTTATCGAGAAAAATAAAAAGCAATACCAAATGATTGCAAAACTGCTTGATTTTTTTGGCAAAGGCGACGCAACCGCGCTGGACTATTGGATGGATAACTCGTTGTTCTCCGGCTGGAAAAAACCGCCCGCATTGTTCAATTTAGATGTTCCGGTTTTGTGCGCAGATGCAGCAATGTATGCCGGTTTTGGCTTTGAATACATAACTTCGTTTGCATGTTATTTAGGACCGGATTATGTTGAGACACACAATGTTATGCCGCCAATAAAAGATTTTGCCGAATGTTTTGATAAGATAAAATGACAATAAACCGCGCCCAATCTTTGTGGCGCGGTTTGCAAGGATACACACAATTTGTAGGGCACGATGGGGCGGCATTAACCACCGATAATCGTGTAGGGAACGCCGTCCTCGGCGTTTTGTTTTATTTTTGATTGGCAGTTTAAATCGGATTATGCAAATTTTATGAATATGATTTTGCATAACAATTTCATTAAATGGCACTTTACTTTGTTAGCATGATAGTGTACAATAGTGGTTGCAGATATGGGATTTGTGTCCCAAAGAAAGGGTTGACAATAATAATGAAAAAAGTAATAGCAATGGCAATTGCGGCAATTATGACTTTGCTTTTTATCAGCGGATGCAGTAAAAATGCTGAGTACATAGTTTTGGATGAGGCATTGGCAGATGAAAAGTACGGAATAGGATTCCGCAAAGCTGACCAGGCACTTCGTGACGAGGTGCAAAAAACTCTTGTTGAAATGAAAAAAGACGGTACATTGGCCGAAATCACAAAGGAATGGTTTGATGAGGACATTTCAACAGTACCCGACACCTTTACACCAACCGAAACATCTGATGGTTCCTTGGAAAAAATCAAGGAAAAAGGAGAGCTTATCCTTGGTCTTGACGCATCATTTCCACCAATGGGATATGAGGACGACAAGGGTGAAATAATCGGATATGATATTGACCTTGCAAAAGAAGT
>DHNF01000063.1:1088-1357 GCA_002409375.1 Ruminococcaceae bacterium UBA5423 | reverse complement strand
GATATTGACCTTGCAAAAGAAGTTTGCAAGCGCATGGGCGTGGATTTAAAACTGCAACCTATTATATGGGCTCAAAATGTAACTGAGCTTAACGACGGAAATATAGATTGCATATGGAACGGCATGACTATTAATGACGAACGGGCAGAAAAAATGAATTTGAGCGAGCCGTATATGAACAACCGACAAGTGGTTGTTACATTAAAGGGCTCTGGCATTGCAAAGCTTGATGATCTTGAAGGAAAATCTGTGGTTCTTCAGGCGGGCTC
>DHNF01000063.1:627-870 GCA_002409375.1 Ruminococcaceae bacterium UBA5423 | reverse complement strand
ACAGCAGTTGAAGCACTGGACAGCCGCACTGATATTAAGAGCAAAATAAAGGGCGGCAAGGCAGTAGAGGTTAATAACAATGTTATTGCAATGTATGACCTTAGAAAAGGCAGCAGTGACGCTGTAGTTATGGACGAAATTGTTGCCCGCTATTACACATCCCACCTAAACGAGTTGGAACAAGAAGTCAGCGAAGACTAAAATTTAAATTGGTTCAACACCTGTCCTGCGATGGATAGGTGT
>DHNF01000063.1:0-485 GCA_002409375.1 Ruminococcaceae bacterium UBA5423 | reverse complement strand
GTTGAGTTGTGTTAAAGAATAGGCGAGGATACAAATGACATTGAATAATGTCCTTAATATGATGTTGCGTATGCTTGAGACATCACAAACAACGCTGCTGTTGTTTTTTTGTACGCTAATATTTTCTCTGCCTTTAGGTTTGTTAATGGCATTTGGAAGAATGTCGCGTATACGCCCTGTTTCATGGCTGATGAAAATGTATTTGCTGGTTATGCGCGGAACACCGCTTATGCTACAGCTTATCTTTTTCATGTATGGAATTGATTTGCCGTTTTCGCGATTGCAGGTTGCGATCATTGCATTTACATTAAACTATGCAGCTTATTTTGCCGAAATTTATCGCGGCGGAATTGAAAGCATTCCTATAGGGCAGCATGAAGCTGCTAATGTGCTTGGTTTTTCAAAAGGACAATCATTTTATAGAATAACTCTGCCGCAGGTTATAAAAAAAATACTGCCTCCGATGGGCAACGAGTTTATGACTT
>DHNF01000170.1:5117-10433 GCA_002409375.1 Ruminococcaceae bacterium UBA5423 | reverse complement strand
GATGGGCAACAGACCAACTGCCGTCAATACAGAAAAACGCCCACCAATATCATCGGGCACTACAAAGGTTTCATAGCCCTCTCTGTCTGCCAAACCTTTAAGCGTACCTTTCTCTTTATCGGTGGTAACATAAATTCGTTTTTTTGCTTCTTGTGCCCCTACTGTGCGTTCAAGATATTCGCGAAACACACGAAAAGCTATTGCCGGTTCGGTTGTTGTGCCTGATTTTGAAATCACATTGATTGACAGGCGTCGCCCTTCGCAAATCTCAAGCAGTTCTGCCAGCGCAGTGGAGCTTATATTGTTTCCGGCAAAATAAATGTCGGGCGTATTCTTTTTCTTTAAATTATAAAGTGGTGATTTCACAAATTCAATAGCGGCCCGCGCACCAAGATATGAACCACCGATTCCGATAACTACAAATACATCGGTATCCTCTTTAATACGCGAAGCCGCAACCTTAATACGCTCAAATTCTTCTTTATCATAATCGGACGGAAGTCTCAGCCATCCCAAAAAGTTACTTCCCTGTCCGGTTCCATCGTGTAACTGGTTATGAGCTGCATCAACCTGTGTCTGCATGGCAGTTAACTCATGAGGTCTGACAAACCCCTCTAAATAGTGTGTGTCCAAAACAACCTGCATATAAAATTCCTCCCAAAGCATTGCGTTTACCAATCCGGTACTTTTAGTTTCCTGTTAATATTATTGTACAATATCTATCGACTCAATGCAACAACACAAAACAAAATTCAAGAAAAATTAACCTATTTAATTTTGCTGGTGCAACGCTGTAAAAATATACCAAATTATGTGTTAAAGGGCATCGTGCCCTACGGTATGTTTTTGTCAAGAAAAAACCCGGAAAATATCCGGGCCGCTTTTTAGAGCAACAGTATCAACTAACCAGAGCCTTAAATATCCTTATAAACGCTTTGAAAATCCCCAATCGCTCAACGGCTTGCGATGCATAAACCTTATACCTTGCTGCAACACTGCCCTCAATCATCAACACAAGTTCTCCTATTACCTGCCTGTCATATACGGGCGCTTCCAAATCCTCGGCAAGAGTTAATGTCTGTGTTATTTTTTTATCCTGTCCTTTTTTTATCAACAAAGGCAAAAGCTCATCCATTTTGGGCATTACCATTTCTTTAACGCCCCGCAAAACCTTTACGGGAGTCAAAGCGTCTTTATCAACTTTTGGAGTGTATATAGTATAATTTGCAAAACCATAGTCCAGCATTTTCCTTGTACCGCTAAACCTTTCATCCGAGGTTTTACAACCAAGTATAATAGCGGCAAGCCCCATACCGTCACGCTCGGCGGTAGCGGCCAAATTGTGCCCCGCTTTGCTTGTTGTTCCTGTTTTTAATCCCGTAGCGCCGGGATAAAAACGTATCAATCTATTTGTATTGACAAGCTGCGATTTGCCGTTTCGCAAAGTATCCATCCAAATCGTCGTGTACTCGATAATCTTTTTATACTTTATCAGCTCACGAGACATCAACGCAACATCATTCGCAGTTGAATACGCCTCGTCATCAAGACCACAGCAATCGGTGAAAAGAGTATTGTTCATGCCCAGCGCTGCAGCACGCTCGTTCATGCTCTGGACAAACCCCTCCTCGGAACCGCTGATATATTCTGCAATCATAGCACAGGCGTCGTTAGCCGAAACAACTGCTATCGCTTTCATCAAATCGTGCACCGTCATAATTTCTCCGGGCTCAAGCCAAATTTGCGAACCACCCATCGACGCAGCATGCTCTGAGCATGTAACAGTATCTTCGAGCTTGATAATTTCGCTGTCCAATGCATCCATAATCAAAAGCAAAGTCATAACCTTTGTGACCGATGCAATAGGCAGCCTTTCATGCGGATTTTTTTCGAATAGCACCTGCCCGCTGGACAGTTCCATCAAAATTGCGGACTTGCCCCCAACTTCAATTGCATTGGCATTTGCGGGCACTTCCATGTCCGATGACGCCCAAGCGGGCACATCGGTGCTTGTTAAATCTTCTACAGTTTCACCCGATTCAGTATCAATTATAATAGTACCCTGCTGAGCTGATACAACAGGAACCCCAGCCACCGTTATTAATGCGGCACATAACAGTACCGCCAGCATATTCTTTAATATCTTCATTGCCAGTACCTCCATGCCTTCTGGTACTGAATATATGCACGAGGGGACAAATTTAGTCATAATTTAATAAAAGTTTGTATGTTTTAATGTTGTTCCGGTACCTTACACAGACATTTGACCGTGCTTTGTCAATCATCAATAACAAAAGGGTCAAACCTGCGTAAAAAGTCATTGTCAGCATCACAGTCTGCCCTAAGCTGGATTGGTTTTGATAAGTCCAGACTAAATAAACCCATAATTGACTTGGCGTCAACTATATAACGCCCGGATATCAAATCAATGTCAAACTCGGCCAAGTTGCAAATGGTTACAAATTTTTTTGCATCCACAACGGTGTCGATTTTTACAGTAAGCTTTACCATTTGTTTCATCCTTTTTTATAACATTATAATATACTATCATTATACACGGCACGGGTCCCTCCTACAAATTTGGGACGAGTTCGTGCACATACAAGCTTTGCCATGCCAATTTTATCAACCGCAACCCTAACCGGCACAGCCACCGGGCGAAGATGCATCCCTATAAGCGTGCTGCCAATATCCATACCCGCATGAGCGGCAACCGATTCAACCGCCACAGGTCGCTCAAACTCCTCATATGCAGCAGACGCAAATGAGCCTCCGGCACCGGGTGCGGGTACCACATTGACCTGCTCAAGCCCATATTCTTTTATGGTACTTTGTTCAATTATCAGCACTCGATTAAGGTGCTCACAGCATTGCGCCGCAAGATAAATTTCCCTCTTTTTAAGCTCCGGACCAATACCACACAGTATCGCCTGCGCAACTTCCCGGCTTGAAGCGGTGCCGATTTTCTTGCCGGCAACCTCGCTTGAGGAGCATCCGACCACTAAAATATCACCGGGAGAAAGACGAGCCGATTGAAGAAGTTCAGTTAGAGCAGCTCTTGTCTGCTGTTCAATCTCTTTTAGCATTACTTCGGTCATTAAAACACCTCCTTATGTCATATGTTTTTATTCTACCACTAATCCTGTTGATATTCCACCCGGTGCCACATTATGCTTGCGGAAATGGAAAACATAACATATAATTACTCATAGTAACGATAAACTAACCGCCTGATACTAATATATAAATGGCGGCGTCGGAGTTGATATGATGTCATACAAACAGGAATATATTGAATTCATGGTAAAAAGCGGTGTACTGACTTTTGGCGATTTTATTACTAAAAGCGGACGCAAAACCCCATATTTTATCAACACGGGCAATTACCGGACAGGTGCACAAGCGGCCAAGTTAGGTAAATATTATGCCGCATGCATAAAACAGCATTTTGGGCAGCACATTGATGCACTGTTTGGTCCTGCATACAAAGGCATACCGCTTGCGGTTGCCTGTGCGATTTCACTGGCGGAACAATACGGGAACAATATAAACTATTGTTTTAACCGCAAAGAAGTAAAAGACCACGGAGAGGGCGGTTCCTTGGTTGGATATCGCCTTAAATCAGGTGACAAGGTTATTATTGTAGAAGACGTTATTACGGCCGGCACAGCAATACGCGAATGTCTGCCCGTACTCAAAGCAGCTGCCAATGTGGAAATTGCAGGTTTAGTCGTTTCGGTCGACCGCATGGAACGCGGAAAAAGCGAATTATCCGCAATTCAGGAAATCAAAGCAGAATATGGCATCGACACTTATCCGATTGTCAATGTGCGAGAAATAATCGAAACACTTCACAACCGGCCGATTGACGGCAAAATCGTTGTTGATGATTGTGTCAAGGAAAAAATGGAGAATTATCTTAATCAATACGGTATAACTCAGGAGTAAATTTGATAATCAGGGAGAGTCAAGTAAATGCTTAAGATTAAAAATTTTTCAAAAACCTATAAAGGCGGCATTAATGCGGTTGACAATCTCAGCCTGACTATTGACAGCGGTGACATTGTCGGGTTTGTCGGTCATAATGGCGCGGGCAAAACCACGACGATACGCGCCATTGCAGGAGTGATGGATTTTGATAAGGGCGACATCTTTATAAACGGGATGTCGATTAAAAAGGATCCCATAGGCTGCAAAAAAATCTTGGCCTATATTCCGGACAGCCCTGATCTGTATTCGTATCTCACCGGCATTCAATATCTGAATTTTATTGGTGATATATACGAAATCAACAAGCTGCAGCGGGAAGAAAGCATTAAAACTTTTGCCGACGCACTTGGGCTGACTCCAAGCCTTGGCGACTTGATATCCTCATATTCCCACGGAATGAGACAAAAGCTTGCTGTTATATCAGCACTTATTCACAGCCCAAAACTTATGATACTTGACGAACCTTTTGTCGGGCTTGACCCCAAAGCTGCACACACATTAAAAGGAATAATGCATGAAATGTGCAAGCAAGGAAGCTCGATATTTTTTTCTACCCATGTTTTGGATGTTGCGGAAAAACTGTGCAATAAGATAGCGATTATTAAAAGCGGCAAACTGGTGGCACATGGTGATGTCGATATTGTAAAGGGCGACAAAAGCCTTGAAGACGTGTTCATGGAGCTGATTGAAAATGAATAAACTATGGGCTTTGGTACGCGTACAGCTTATGAGCGCGTTTGGGATTAACAAAATGATTAAGTCCCGTGACAAAAAGGAAAAGAGAAAACTTATCGGCTTTACAATATTGATGGTGTTTGTCGGTGCATCTCTTCTTTTTTCATTAATTCTTTATGATTTTATGTTTGCCGATATGTTTAGCAAAGCTGGTGTGCCCGAGCTTTTGCCGGCATTGATGATGGCGGCCTCATCGGTTGTTACATTTGTCACCACAGTATACAAAACAAATGGGCTTATATTCGGATTTAAGGATTTTGACATGACAATGGCGTTGCCTGTAAAAACGAGTATTATCGTGGCATCGAGACTGACTGTGTTATATTTGATGAATCTGGGATTTTGTCTTTTAATTAACATCCCATCGGCAATTGTATATCTATTCTTTGCCACACCTCCAATTACTTTCTTTTGGTTTTTGCCTTTACTGATATTGCTTATTCCTCTAATACCAATGATTATCGGAACAGCTATCGGATCGCTTGTTACCGCAGTTTCGTCAAAATTCCGTCATGCAAATATAATCAGCATTGTGGTAATGCTTGCCATGACGATTGCGACAATTGCACTTTCGACAAGCACCCAAACCAT
>DHNF01000170.1:3964-4956 GCA_002409375.1 Ruminococcaceae bacterium UBA5423 | reverse complement strand
ATACTTCAGCCCGAAACTACAAGCGAAACCATAATGAACATCGCATACAAAATGTATCCGCCGGCACGCTTATACACAAAAGCTTTATGCAGTGGCAGCAGCGTTTCTTTAGTTGTGTTTGTTATTTCATCGCTGGCTTTATTTTTAGTGTTTGCATTGGTGCTTGCTCGTTTTTATAACAGTATTAACACAGCACTTACAACAAGCCGTGCCCGATCAAATTACCGTATTACCTCTCTCAAAGTATCATCCCCGTTGATGGCACTCTATCGTCGCGAACTTCGCCGTTATTTCTCTTCCCCACTATATGTTCTGAACACTGCAACTGGTATGATCCTTGCATTGATACTCGGCATTGCCTTGTTATTTTTCAAACCGGTACAGATAGAAATGTTGATTGAAACGCCCGGGTTTGCTGACCTTTTAATTACAATGTCCCCCATGATCATCACGGTTATGGTATGTATGAGCTGTTCCACTTCATGCTCGATATCGCTTGAGGGCACTAATTTGTGGATTATCAAATCCTTGCCCGTTAGTGCCGAAATCATTTTCAAATCCAAATTGCTTGTGAATTTAACGATAACAATCCCCGCCGCAATAATAAGTGCTGTATTATTAGCTGTAGCTTTGCCAATCAATGCATTGCAGGCTTTATTCTTAATAATAACTCCCATAGCGTTTGCAGTACTAACAGCACAATTCGGCCTTTTAATGAATCTTTTGCATCCCAATTTCACATGGACGACAGAAACCACCGTAATAAAACAAAGCCTGCCGGTGACCATTACTATTTTGGGCGGAATGGCAATATCAATATTGCTGCTTGTTGGTCTGGTAAAAATCCCGTCTTCTTTACAGACAATTGGGTTAGCGGTTATAACTCTTGCTGCATTTATTGCAAACGCCATACTTTACCGGCTTCTAAAAACAAAAGGAACACAGCTGTTTAAAGAGTTATAATATCGTATATTATACTGATTCTCATTAAA
>DHNF01000170.1:1727-3715 GCA_002409375.1 Ruminococcaceae bacterium UBA5423 | reverse complement strand
TTAACAAGAAACAGTATTAGTATAAACACAGGAGGAAAACATGCCGAGAAAACAATATTTAGAGGCAGGGCAAATTGTCGGCACTCACGGAATACGCGGTGAAGTGCGCGTTGATACATGGTGCGATTCGCCCCAAATCCTTGAAAAGCTCACAGTTTTATATTTTGACGAAGGGCGCTCGGCAGTAAATGTCAAATGCCGGGCACATAAAAATATTGCAATTGTTAAAATAGAAGGTATCGATTCAGTACAGGACGCGGCTGCACTGCGCAAACATATACTGTATCTTGACCGCCGGGATATAAAACTTGAAGATGGCACTTATTTTGTTCAGGACATGCTCGGCCTGCAGGTAACGGACGCCGACAGCGGCCAAAATTTTGGCACACTAACCGATATAAGCTTCACAGGGGCCAATGACGTTTACCATGTCAAAACACCACAGGGTAAAGAGGTATTGGTGCCCGCAATATCCTTAATAATTATTAAAACCGATATTGACAGTGGCACCTTGCACATTCGTCCGATTAAAGGATTGTTTGATGATGAGATTTGACATTTTGACACTCTTTCCCGAAATGTGTGAAACTGTAATGAACGAAAGCATTATCGGGCGCGCTCGTAACAAAGGCGTTATTGATGTGCACACCCACCAAATCAGAGACTATACTAAAAATAAGCAAAAGCAGGTTGACGATGCACCCTATGGCGGGGGAATGGGTATGGTAATGAACGCCCAGCCCATAGCCGACTGCTTTAGGGCTGTTTGTAGCCAGACAAAATTTAGGCCGCACTTTATTTATATGTCGCCTCAGGGTAAGGTTTTGACACAATCCCGCGCGCTGGAGCTTTCAAAAATGCCCGCTCTTTGTGTGCTTTGTGGCCACTACGAGGGTGTTGACGAACGAGTTCTCGAAGCTTTTGTTGACGAGCAGATATCTATCGGAGACTATGTGCTAACAGGAGGAGAGCTGCCTGCGCTTGTCCTTTTGGACTGCGTTGTACGACTAATTCCCGGTGTATTGTCCGATGAAATGTGTTTTAAAGAAGAAAGTCATTTTTCCGGCCTGCTTGAATACCCGCAATACACACGACCCGCCGTATGGGAAAATCGTCCGGTTCCCGATATACTAACATCCGGCCACCACTCCAAAATTGCCGAATGGCGTCGCAAACAATCAGTTAAACGCACATTTCAACTTCGCCCCGACTTGCTTGAAAATGCAAAACTCTTCGAACAAGATAAAATTCTGATAGAACAATTGAAGGAAGAACAATCAGACTAACAGTAATAATACTTTAATATTACTAAAAATTCATTAACCGCATATGTCATTTTTTACAACCGCCAGCTTAACAAATTGAAGAAAATAGGGCATGAATCCAAAAATTCGCCATTTGTCCAAAGATGCATTGACGAAGAATTCATTTGTGGTATACTATTTTTAGCGAATGTAGTATTTTGCGGCTAAAGCAATATAGCATAATTTTGCGGGTCTTGTTGTATTGAGAGGGAGTTTTTTATGTATGTAAAAGACGTTAAGGTGCAAAACCAGATTGGACTTCATGCCCGTCCTGCTACTTTTTTTATTCAAAAAGCAAATGAGTACAAGTCCTCTATCTGGGTAGAAAAAGATGAGCGCCGCGTAAATGCCAAAAGTCTGCTCGGTGTATTATCACTGGGCATTGTTGGCGGCACCGATATTCGGATTATTGCCGACGGCGCCGATGAGGAAGCAGCAGTTGAGGGGCTAATCTCTCTGGTTAATTCCGGCTTTGCGGAATAACAATTCGGTTTATATTTATAACATATGAAAATTGGGACGGTTCTTATGTTTGGCAGCCTTGGGGTATGATACAATACCACCAAGGCTTTTCTTTATAGTTTCAATAACGATGTAGCCGTTGTAAAATATAAAATTAGGGCTGCGGCGTCAACAATGGTTGTTATCAGCGGACTTGCCATAATAGCAGGATCCACCTTTAAC
>DHNF01000170.1:841-1562 GCA_002409375.1 Ruminococcaceae bacterium UBA5423 | reverse complement strand
TTTCGCTAAGACAATAGTGAAAAACAAAGTAATGCATACGGTTAATGATATTAAAAAATCTACTTTTTCAATATAATATATTCTGGCAAAATTTACAATAGATAAAATTATTCCGGTAAGGCAGCTTACCTGGAACTCCTTCCATAGCACCCTAAAAATATCGATTAGTCTTATTTCACCTAATGCCATACCGCGGATAATCAATGTTGATGACTGCGTGCCGGCATTTCCACCTGTATCCATGAGCATTGGGATGAATGATGCAAGCAACACAGTGGATTGCAATACGTCTTCATACCTTCGAATGATTTTCCCTGTAAAGGTTGCAGAAATCATTAAGATTAAAAGCCAAGCTATTCTATGCTTTGCTAATACAAATGCATTAGTCTTCAAGTATCCTTCTTCAGAAGGTTGCATGCCGGCCATCTTCTGAAGGTCTTCGGTGTTTTCCTGGTCTATAATATCAACAATATCATCTATCGTGACTATACCAACCAACCTGCGTTCGTTATCGACAACGGGCATAGATAGAAAGTCGTATTTTTTAAACAATGATGCAATTTTTTCTTGATCATCAAAAGTATTTATATAAATAACATCTGATTCCATGATATCCCTAACCATTGTTGATTCTTCACTTAATATTAATTTCCTAGCTGATATAACCCCCTCAAGCTTTCTATTGTTATCTATAACATAGCATGTGTAAATTGTAACCTTG
>DHNF01000170.1:0-675 GCA_002409375.1 Ruminococcaceae bacterium UBA5423 | reverse complement strand
TGTAAATTGTAACCTTGTCTACTCCTGTTTCCTTAATGTGTTGTAGTGCCTGTTTTGCTGTCATTTCCTTTTTTAGATCCACAAACTCTATAGTCATTATACTTCCCGCAGAATCTTCGGGATAGTTTAAAAATTGATTGATAAGCTTTCTTGTTTCTTCATCTGTGTTTTTAAGAACCTTCTTCACAATGTTTGATGGCATTTCTTCTAAAAAGTCAATTGTATCGTCAAAGAACAGTTCATCTAAAATGCTTTTTATTTCCTTATCAGTAATTGATTCTATAATATATCTTTGTAGTTCAGACGATGTATATGAAAACACATTAGATGCAATTTCCTTTGGTAAAACCCTAAAAACCACCAGCAGTTTTTGCTTGTCTAACCCTTCTAAAAGCTGTGCAATGTCAACTACATTCATATCAATTACCACTTTTTGCACTTCGGCATATCTGCCTTGCTCGATAAGGTTAAGAATTAATTCTTTCATTTTGTGTTGCCCTCCTTATTAGAGCCACACTATCTGACCGGTAGCTATGGCTCTGAATTTATTATTCTCAGTTTTATTAAAATAAGTGGATAAATCATCAGAATCCATAACTATTGCCTCCTTCGTTAAAATGAGCATACATATTTTGAAAATTCTTTTTATATGGAATATTTTGTCGAGTACTCCCG
>DHNF01000153.1:9251-9862 GCA_002409375.1 Ruminococcaceae bacterium UBA5423 | reverse complement strand
CGTATCCCACTCGCCGGAAATTTCAATTTAATTACATTGTATTATTTCCACGCGAATAGTATTATTTATAGCATATATTTTGGCATTAAAGAGCTAATTAAAGCTAAAATCTCAGAAAAAGTTATACAATCAGTATTATTTGTCGAATTTAATCGCAAATGTAAAATTTATTTTTTTGTTCTCACCATATACTTTACTCTCGCGTATTATGGGATATAGGTTTTATGGGGGCGGTTGATTTGAGACATGTCAAAATCCGGCGAAACAAACGAATACTTATTTTTATATTGGGATTAGCTTTTTTTATTTTTTCACTGTTCGCTGTGCTTGTTGACTGGCGCGTGCGTCCGATGATTGAAACATACGGCAATAATCAGGCGACCACATCAGCAACTCTTGCGGTGAATCATGCGGTTGAGAGCGTGCTTTCAGAATTAAGCGTGGATTATGGCAATCTCGCCTCCGTCAACAAGGACAGTGATGGCAAGATTATATCAGTTGAAACCGATACCGGAAATATGAACATATTAAAAGCAGCCGTTAGCAAGGCTGTATTAGAACAGCTTGAAGAGCAAAAGATGCAAAAGGTAAAAATACCATTGGGGTCACTA
>DHNF01000153.1:8862-9150 GCA_002409375.1 Ruminococcaceae bacterium UBA5423 | reverse complement strand
GTCACTAATTGGCGGACTGCTTACCGGCCGCGGGCCTAATATTACAATTAAAGTGCCCATGAATTCTACAGTTGAGACTTCTTATAAAAACCTTTTTGAAAGTGCCGGTATCAATCAGACAAGGCATGAAATAACTCTTGAAGTTAAAGTAATAATATATACTGTAATTCAAGGCGAGAGCACGGTGACAGAGGTCAACACCGGGTTTACAATTGCCGACAGCATTATTGTGGGCGAGGTTCCAAACTGGATGGTCGGCAGATATTAATACTAATATCCGACTAAAAA
>DHNF01000153.1:0-8668 GCA_002409375.1 Ruminococcaceae bacterium UBA5423 | reverse complement strand
CTAAAAACTTAATATCTTTCCGGTCTTTTTTGCGCCGGATTTGCGTTCTCCTCCTTGCCGGGCGCCAGCCCGCCTGCGTCGTCGGCCTTGCCCGGCACAAAAAATTCTCGGAAATTTTAATAATCTTTTAATCGGATATTAGTATAAACGTATAAAGCTTTTCAAGACAAATAATGTTTGGTATAATATTGAAAAGATTATTGAAATCACAATTAAGGAGAAAGAAATGGATAAAAAAGCCGCGGAAAAAAGGATCTTGCATCTGCGTGAATTGATAAATGAATACAGCCGTTTATATTATGAGATGGACACCCCGGCGATTGAGGATGACGAATTTGATAAATTAACACTCGAACTTAGAGAGCTTGAAAAGCAATACCCTGAATTTATCACTCCTGAATCGTACACTCAAAAAGTGCAGGGTGCGGTGTCGCGGCTTTTTGCACCGGTAAGGCACGAAGTGCCCCTCGAAAGTCTGCAGGATGTGTTTTCGATTGACGAGCTCAGGGAATTTGATGTAAGGGTTCGCCAAACAGTTGATAAACCTGTTTATGTAGTTGAGCCAAAAATTGACGGACTTTCAATTTCACTTGAATATATTGATGGAATTTTTACAAGAGGTGCAACACGCGGGGACGGACAGACGGGTGAAGATGTCACAAATAATCTTCTTGCCATACAATCAATTCCCCGAAAGCTAAAAGTTCCGGTTCCCCGCATTATAGTACGGGGAGAGGTTTATATGCCACAGCAGAGCTTTGCAGAACTGGTAAAAAATCAGGATTTGAATGGTGTTAGGCCTTTTAAAAATCCACGAAATGCGGCGGCAGGCTCGCTTCGTCAAAAAAATTCAGCGATAACAAAAAAACGCAATTTAGATGCATTCATTTTCAATTTACAGCTTATTGAGGGAGAGACCGTAAACAGCCACGATCAATCACTTGAACTTATAAGGCAACTTGGTTTTCCGATCATTCCTTTTTATAAGGTTGTTGATTCGATAGAAGATGTAATACGAGAGGTTAAACACATTGGTGATATTAGGAGCAGTTTGCCCTATGATATTGACGGCGCGGTTGTAAAAGTGAATAGCTTTACACATCGAAACCGTTTAGGAAGCACGTCAAAATTTCCGAAATGGGCTTCGGCTTATAAATACCCGCCCGAGGAAAAGCAGACAAAGCTGCTTTATGTGGAAATCAATGTCGGTCGTACCGGTGTTTTAACGCCTACAGGTCTGTTTGAACCTGTGACACTTGCCGGAACTACGGTTAGCCGTGCAACACTGCACAATCAGGATTTTATTAATGAAAAAGGGCTATGCATCGGAGATGTCGTTGTGCTGCGAAAGGCAGGCGACATAATTCCTGAGGTTGTCCGAGTGGTTTCTCATGGACCAAATGCAGTTGTTTATGAAATGCCGCACACCTGTCCGTCTTGCAGTTCAGTTGTTATACGCGAGCCGGGTGAGGTTGCACTGAGGTGTCATAACCCCGAATGCCCGGCGCAGAGGCTTAGAAATATTATTCATTTTGCGTCTCGCGATGCAATGGATATCGAGGGACTGGGGCCCGCGGTTGTTGAACAGCTTGTGAGTGCCGGGTTAATGAGCAATGCGTATGATCTTTATACAATCGACGGGTCAGCAATTTCCAAGCTTGAGCGAATGGGAGATAAATCGGCGGCTAACCTTTTAGCCGCAATTGAGAGGTCAAAAGAAAATGACCTGTACCGAGTGATATATGCACTTGGCATTCGTCATATCGGTCAAAAGGCGGCAAAGCTTTTGGCTGATAGATTTGGTGATATGAATAGTCTAATGTCCGCCACCGAAGATGAGATGGCGTCAATCGATGGTTTTGGCGATATTATGGCTCAAAGTGCTGCTAATTTTTTTGCATTACCGCAGTCTCGTCATTTTATTGAAAAGCTTCGCGAGGCTGGCGTTAATATGCGCAGAAAAGGGGTTGAAATTGACAATAGACTTAGCGGTATGACCTTTGTGCTGACAGGTGCGCTGCCGACATTAAAGCGTGACGAGGCGTCTGCGATGATTGAAAAATACGGTGGCAAGACAACATCCAGTGTATCAAAAAAAACAACGGTTGTGATTGCCGGGGAGGAAGCGGGCAGTAAGCTAACAAAAGCACAGCAGCTTGGAATTCGCATTATAAATGAACAGGAATTTTTGGATATGATTAAATGATAAATTCGTTTTAGAATAATTGGTATTGTCAATGCTATTCTTTGTGTTGGTCAATTACCATCATATTAGGGTATTTCTTTATTAAAAATTCGTCAGGGTATTTATCGTCTAAAAACCGAGCGATTGCATTTGCCGGTTTGGCACCCGCACGGCGTTGGCTTTGACGCTCGAGGGCGAGGAGGGAAATAAGCATATTAAAAAGCATAAATACGCTTAGTAACACAGTAAGCCCTTTATTAATACTGGCAGGTATGCGGTCTAAAAGTGAAGACAGGCGAGGAAACAATTCCTTTACCCATAATAGTCCGAGTATGCCCCAGAAAAAAGAATACATCAGATTTGTGCGGCCATTGAAATTGAACTGGGTGTGACTATATTCCCACGATACCGTACCAAGTGCGATTTCCTGCATAAAGCTGCATATGTATTCGAATGCCCCGCCGATAACCATGCTGAAAAGAAATATCCACAAGTCCCTTTTTTTGCTAAGGCGATTCAAAATGATGGTCAGCAGGACTGCACCAAACCCGTAAACGGGGTTGAGCGGTCCGTAGATTACACCAACACGGCTTTCATAGCGGTGCCTCATCAACAAACACCATGCTGTTTCAAATACAACACCCAAAAAACAAGCAATAAAAAATATCCAAAACAGCTTTTGATATGTAAACCGGTGCGCCGAGCGGTTTTTGTAATAAGGTTTGCCGACTTTGATAATTGTCGGCTTTTTTTTATTTTCGGTTTTCATAGAAAGGAGCATGGTACTCCACCCATGTCGCGCACAAAACGCGCATGAAAGAAGCAATTTATGCCCGCGTCCCACCTTTCAAAATTTCTTCAACCTGAATCCTCTGCAATAGGTAAAAATTGTGATGTCAGCACCCCGTCTTAAAGGGCAATCTATTACTATCTTATGTGCGGGAGACATTGCATTTATGAAAAGAAAAATAAGAACCCCACCCGCTCTCGAAATCAAAGATTGCGGGCGACCCTGGAACCTTGTTGTATTCACAATAAAGTGCACCTTGTTTTTATTCTGTATTGGAGGTGCAATTTATAATATTATAGAAATTTTATGGAGAGGATATACGCATTGGTCCATGTTCCTTGTCGGGGGTGTGTGCTTTAATGCCATCGGTTTTATTCATACCGTTAGCAAGCGATGTCTTTTTGTACGCTGTGCATTGTGCTCATTTGCAATAACCGCAATAGAATTTGTCAGTGGCTGCTTTTTTAATCTTAAACTTAAAATGAATGTCTGGGATTATAGTTCCCTGCCTTTCAATTATAAAGGGCAAGTCTGTTTCCTTTACAGTGTGCTATGGGGTATTCTTAGCATAATTGCAATACCGGTATATAAAATATGCATTGCGAATATATTAAGCACGAATAAAAATATTTTTTTACGAAAACTTAAGACAAAACGTCTCTTGACGGGCACCATTCGAGCGGGCAATCGTTACAACGGGGCGAGCGTGCGCGGCAGATATCGCGCCCGAACAGCACAAGCCGATGGCAAAAATCGTTGCTTTCGTGTGCCGGAAGAATCTTCTTAAGTTCAGATTCAACTTTTACCGGGTTTGTGGTGCTGCAAAGTCCCAACCGGTTTGATATGCGGATACAATGCGTGTCGGTTACTACCGCCGGTTTGCCATATACATCGCCAAGAATAAGGTTTGCAGTTTTACGCCCGACTCCCGGCAGCTTTAATAGCTGCTCTATTGTATCGGGTACATTACCGCCAAATTCGTCGCGCAGCATGCGCGCTGCCGCTACTATATCGCGCGCCTTGGTTCTATAAAGCCCGCATGAGTGTATATATCGTTCGACTTCGCTAATGTCGGCATCGGCAAAATCATCAAGTGTTGGAAACTGTTTAAATAGTGCCGGTGTTATCCGATTGACACGCTCATCTGTGCATTGAGCTGATAGCCGCGTCGCAATCAGCAACTGCATCGGATTGTTAAAATTAAGCGAGCATTTTGCATCCGGATAAAGCTTCTTTAAAGCTTCTATTGCTTTTATTGCCTCTTGTTTTTTTACTTTTTCGGTCATAAGCTGCCTCGTTTCCTTAAAGAATGTAATATTGCATCAAAAATTTACAAATTGTATAACCCCAAGTGTTCATACATATATATTAAGTTATATTTTAAATAAGGTCAATAATCCAAAGATTCATGTTATGATAATAAATATTTCTAATTACTATTCTCATTCTCAGTTTAAGCGGAAAATAGGCCGACAAGATCAAGATGTCTTCGATTTAATCTGAGAATAGTATAAAACAAGAGGTGGGATTGGTGTTAAAAGGTTTTGCGCCTGTTGCCGGTACCGATGCACGAGTGCTTATACTTGGAACTATGCCATCGGTCGCATCAATACGAGAAAATCAGTATTATGGCCATCCGCAAAACGCGTTTTGGAAAATAATATTCAGTCTGTGGGACAAGCAGGTGCCGGCTGAATATGATAACAGAATACAATTTTTGATTGAAAAAAGGATTGCCCTATGGGATGTGCTAAGCGCATGCGAAAGAGTTGGGAGTGCCGACTCGAATATTAAACAACCGGCTGCAAATGATTTTAATATAATTGCAGATAAATGCCCTATGCTTGGGGCAGTATTCTTTAATTCACAAAATGCTGAGGTGCTTTATAAGCGTCTTGTAGTGCCTGATGTATTTAGTTCATTAAAAAAAATGACTTTGCCGTCAACCAGTCCGGCGCGTGCAATGAAATTTGAAAAAAAGTTGTCGCTCTGGTTGCCGGTCCGTAATTATCTGGAACATAACTGAAGAAAAGACTAAAATTTCACGAAAAAAATGCAAAATTACACTTTGTTTGTTGTTTGCTATTGGATTTCGTTTAAAAAAATGATATATTAAATGCAATGTTTTTTAAAAGGAGAGCCGATTTATGTACTCCAAAATGATGGATACGATAGGTTTTGTAAAGGATGCCGATTTTGAAGTCGGACAAGCTATGGAAAAAGAATTACATCGCCAGCGGCGCAATCTGGAGCTTATAGCTTCCGAAAACATTGTGTCACCGGCGGTTATGGCGGCAATGGGCAGCGTGCTGACGAATAAGTACGCCGAAGGGTATCCCGGTAAGCGATATTACGGTGGGTGCCAACAAGTTGATGTGGTTGAGGATATTGCGCGCCAGCGTGCATGCAAGCTGTTTGGTGCCGAGCATGCCAATGTGCAGCCGCATTCAGGCGCCCAGGCAAATCAAGCGGCATATGCTGCACTTATTAAGCCGGGTGATACCGTGCTGGGTATGAACCTTGCTCATGGCGGACATCTGACACACGGATCACCAGTAAATTTTTCAGGTATTTTGTATAATTTTGTACCATATGGTGTGGATGAAAACACAGGTAAAATTGATTATGATAAACTTGCGGATGTTGCAAAAAAGACAAACCCCAAGCTTATAGTTGCAGGTGCTAGTGCATATGCAAGGGAAATTAAGTTCGATGTTTTGCGTGAAATTGCCGACTTATGCGGCGCATTGCTTATGGTTGATATGGCGCATATTGCCGGATTGGTTGCAGCGGGCGAGCATATCAGCCCAATCCCTTACTCGGATGTGGTCACGTCGACAACACATAAAACACTGCGCGGGCCGCGCGGCGGGCTTATTTTGTGCCGTGAAAAATATGCAAAAGCGATTGACAAGGCAGTATTCCCCGGTACGCAGGGCGGACCGCTAATGCATGTTATTGCCGCCAAGGCCGTGTGTTTTGGCGAAGCACAAAAGAGTGAATTTAAAGATTATCAAAGTCAGATTCGCAAAAATGCTGCAGCGCTGGCAAAGGGGCTTTGCGATCGAGGGGTAAAATTGGTTTCGGGCGGCACCGACAATCATTTGATGCTCATTGATTTGCGGGGAACCGGCATTACCGGCAAAGAGCTTGAACATCGCCTTGACGAGGTCTATATTACCGTCAATAAAAACACCGTACCAAACGAGCCGCTTTCTCCGTTTGTTACAAGCGGCGTGCGGATTGGTACTCCGGCTGTTACCAGCCGTGGGCTGAATACAGGCGACATGGGCTTGATTGCAGGGTTTATCGCAGATGCAATGAATGACTTTGAAACAAATGCCGACAAAATTCGTGCCGCAGTCGTAGAACTGTGCAAAAAATATCCCATATATTAATGCTAATATCCTACTAAAAACTTAATAATTTTCTAATCAAATATTAGTATAAGGCTGGTGATTATATGTCAGTTTTTGAAGGCACAATCCGTTCAAACGCTCTTGAAATGATGACATCTCTTACTGTTTCAATCCCACAGGGTTTGGACGGAGATATACCTGTATTGTATCTTTTGCACGGACTTTCAGATAATCATTCAGCGTGGCTTAGGCGTACAAATGTTGACAGGTATGCCGAGCATGCAGGTATTGCAGTGGTTATGCCCGAGGTTCAGCGCAGCTTTTATACTGATATGGAGTACGGCTTAAATTATTTTACTTATATAGCTAAAGAGCTCCCATTGATTTGCCGCAATATGTTTAGGTTTTCAAACAAGCGTGAGGGCAATTTTATTGCCGGTTTGTCTATGGGAGGCTATGGCGCGATTAAAGCGGCACTTACATATCCCGAAAATTATGTTGCCGCCGCAAGCTTTTCGGGTGCAGTGGATGTCAAGTCAAGGTTTAATGTTACAAAAGACTTAATGAGAATTAAGGAATGCCATGCAATAAATAATGGTGTAATAAAACCTCAGGACGATTTGTTTTCGCTTGCCGGCAAATTGGCGGGTGCGGGCACAAATGTGCCGGATTTGTATATAACCTGTGGGTTATCCGATTTTTTGTACGAGGACAACAAAAGATTTTGTGCGCATCTTGACAGCCTTTGTATTCCCCATTGCTATGAAGAATGGGAGGGCGCCCATGAATGGGGCTTTTGGGATGAAAGCATAAGGCGCGCTATTGATAGATTTCGGCGTAATACTGTTTCTTGTTAAAACTATAAAGATAGCTTTACAAAATTTTTTTGTTATGCAAGGCAAAGGAGAGAGGAAGGCTGTCGCTTGCCGGTTGACGACAACGAGCAGAGCCGAAAAAGTCCGAAGCGTTCTATTTTTTTAATGAGAATCAGTATAATAAGCAATAACTGCATTTTGAAGGGGTAGTGGATATGAATGTACCGCTTGCCGACAGACTGCGCCCCGAAAGCATTGACGATATTGTCGGACAGGAGCATCTGCTGGGGCAGGGAAAGGCTTTGCGCAATATAATTGAATCGGGACATATTCCCAATCTAATATTTTACGGACCTTCGGGTGTAGGCAAAACCACGCTTGCCCGGATAATTGCGGGCAAATCTAATATTCGTATGCACAAGCTTAACGGTACAACAGCGTCTACCTCAGATATAAAAGCAGTGGTGGAGGAGTTGGGCACGCTGGCGGCGGTTGACGGCGTGTTATTGTATCTTGACGAAATACAGTATTTCAATAAAAAACAGCAGCAGTCATTGCTTGAACACATTGAAAATGGCCGCATTACTCTGATTGCGTCAACAACTGAAAACCCGTATTTTTATGTCTATAATGCAATATTGAGCCGCTCAACCGTTTTTGAATTTAAGCCTTTACAGCCCGAGCAGATAAAAAAGGCAGTAATCCGCGCTTTTGATTTTTTAAAGCAAGAAAAAATGCTGTCTATAAATGCAAATGATAAGGTCATATCCCATATATCAGAGTCCTGTGGCGGCGATGTGCGCAAGGCGATCAATGCGGCCGAGCTTTGTGTTTTGGCAACTGTGCCTGACAAAAGTGGCGTTTTAAATATCACTGTGGATACTGCATCACAGCTTTCTCAGCACAGCACTATGCGCTATGACCGTGCCGGCGATGAGCATTACGACATTTTGTCGGCGTTTCAAAAGTCAATGCGCGGCTCAGACGCCAACGCTGCAATTCATTACCTTGCCCGCTTGCTTGAGTCCGGCGATTTATTATCGGCCTGCCGCCGACTTTTGGTATGCGCGTGCGAGGACGTTGGGCTTGCCTATCAAATGGCTATGCCTATCGTCAAGGCGGCCGTGGACACGGCGTTGCAGGTCGGGTTGCCCGAAGCACGAATTCCGCTTGCTAATGCTGTTATATTAGTGTGCAATTCTCCAAAATCAAATTCCGCTTACAATGCAGTAAACTCGGCAATTGGCGATATTAAAGCGGGCAAAGTCGGTCCGATACCCCGCCAGCTTCAAAACATGCATTATGACGGCGAGGACTGCGAACACAAAGGGCAATTTTATCTTTATCCGCACGACTATGTCAATGGCTGGGTACCGCAGCAGTACTTACCCGATGTACTGCGTGACAGGGAGTATTATGTGCCCGGCAACAATAAAAATGAACAGGCGTTTAAAGAGTATTGGAAAAGCGTTAAGCAAAAGCGCTTTAATAAAAAGGGAGTAACCTCGAAAACTCGATG
>DHNF01000058.1:3170-3409 GCA_002409375.1 Ruminococcaceae bacterium UBA5423 | reverse complement strand
TTTTTGGCTTTTAACATGCTGTGTGCACCATGTATTGCAGCAATAGCAGCGATACACCGTGAAATGGTCACCATAAGGTGGACTCTATTAACAATTGCTTACCAAACTTTGCTTGCATATGCCGTGTCTTTTTTGATATACCAGCTTGGCAGTGTGGTTTTTCTTGGTGCGCCGGTATCGATAGGCACTTTTATTGCAGTCCTTGTTTTAGCTTTTATGTTATGGCTTTTGCTGCGCCC
>DHNF01000058.1:366-3037 GCA_002409375.1 Ruminococcaceae bacterium UBA5423 | reverse complement strand
GTTATGGCTTG
The DNA here is from genome assembly GCA_002409375.1 of Ruminococcaceae bacterium UBA5423. Classification (GTDB taxonomy): domain Bacteria; phylum Bacillota; class Clostridia; order Oscillospirales; family Acutalibacteraceae; genus Avimonas. Next base: position 3,026 of record DHNF01000058.1, on the reverse strand, counting down.
TGCTGCGCCCTGACAAAAGGGCACAGCGGGTTGTATATAATTGTGAAAGGGAATGATTTAATATGATTGCATGGATTGTCAGCAATGCCGCCAATATAGTTTTATCAATTATCATTGCCGCAATTGCGGTGCTTGCCGCACGTTATATTTACAAAAAAACAAAAAGCGGCGGTTGCGTTGGATGCAAAGGCAATTGCCATAGCTGTCATAACAAAAATGATAGCAATGATAGCAAATAACTTAAAATATTGAAACATGATTTTTTTGCGTCAAAAGCGACTTGTGCGGGCATGTTTCGGGGTTGAAAAAAATCGAATTTATTGGTATAGTATAGTAATGTTGTAGAATGTGCAGTATATTACTGCATTCAGAGTTACACGAAAGGAATTTCGATAAATGTCAGCAACCAATAAGGCCGGGGACAATGGGTATGAATACGACCATTTTGTTGAGCGGGTGCGCAGTTTTTACGAGTCGCGCCCGAGCGGTGAATTAAGCGCGCCGATTGCCCATGTGCGGACTTATGGGTGTCAACAAAACGTATCGGATTCCGAGCGCATAAAGGGAATGCTGGCTGAAATGGGGTTTGGCTTTACCGAAAACCCTGAGCATGCCGATTTGATTTTGTTTAACACGTGCGCTGTACGAGAACATGCCGAGGATAGGGTTTTTGGTAATGTAGGCGCACTTAAAAACATTAAACGCAGGCGACCGCAAACTCTTATTGCTCTTTGCGGCTGCATGGTGCAGCAAGAGCATATTGCCGAAAAAATAAAAAACAGCTATTCTTTTGTGGGACTTGTCTTCGGAACGCATGTGATTCACCGTTTTCCGGAACTGCTATTCAATGCGTTGACAGGGGAAAAGCGAGTTTTTGAAATCCCCGACGAAAGTGGCACAATTGTTGAGGATTTGCCCGTCCGCCGTGACGGAAAGTTTAAAGCATGGCTGTCCATAATGTATGGCTGCAATAATTTCTGCACCTATTGCATTGTACCGCATGTCCGCGGGCGTGAGCGCAGCAGACAACCTGAGCGCATTTTAGACGAAGCGCGCAGTCTTATTGAAGAGGGATATAAAGAGATAACGCTGCTCGGCCAGAATGTCAATTCATATGGCCACGGCGAGACACATGGTGTTGATTTTCCAAAATTGCTTGAACAAATCAATTCGATACCGGGGGATTTTTGGATTCGTTTTATGACTTCGCATCCAAAGGATGCTACCCATAGGCTTTTTGATACAATATCAAAGTGCCAAAAAGTTGAGCGTCACTTTCATCTGCCTTTTCAATCGGGAAGCAATCGCATTCTTAAAGCAATGAACCGCCGCTACACGCGAGAGCAATATCTTGAGCTTATTGATTATGCTCGCAGTGTGATTCCGGATATAGCATTTACAAGCGATGTTATTGTTGGTTTTCCGGGCGAAACACGCAGCGATTTTGAACAAACCCTTGACCTTATCCGCAGGGTGGGCTTTTCTTCACTGTTTACATTTATATACTCACCGCGTAAGGGAACGCCTGCCACAAAGCTGCCGGATGATGTTCCCATTGAACAAAAAACCGAGTGGTTTAAAGAAATGATGCAGGTGCAAGAACAGACAGCTGCAGCCCGTTCTGCTCAGATGGTCGGCACGCATAGCCGCGCTTTGATTGAAAACGCGGGGGATGGATATCTTGAAGCGCGCCTTTCGGATAATACGGTTGTTAGAGTACAGGGAGATGAGTCGCTTGTGGGACATTGGGCACTTGTTGAAATTACTTCGTCGGGCAACTGGATACTAAATGGTCGTATTGTTAGTGTAACCTAATTATAAATTCAGAAAAAGGGGCAAATTATGGACTCAATTCTTGAAATGACACGCAAATTAGCATTAAAGCTGCAAAGTGATGATCGCTTTATTCGCACCCAAATGGCTCAAACGGCAGCTGATGATGACATTGAGCTGCAAAAAACAATTGGTGAATTTAATTTAAAGCGTGCGACGCTCAGCAATGAAATGTCCAAGGAAAACAAGGACAACGACAAGCTTAAACAACTGGACAGCGAGATACGCGAGATTTATGCTCGAATGATGAGCAATGAAAATATGACGGCTTATCAACAGGCAAAAGCCGAGCTTGACAAGTTGGTCCAAAATATGGTGGCAATACTTACGGTGGCAGCCCGGGGCGAGGATCCGGAGAACATTGAAGAATCCGGCTGCGGCGGCAGTTGTCAAGGCTGTAGCGGATGCCATTAAATCAACCACAAGGAGAGAGCAAAATGGCCGGCCTTACGCCCATGATGAAGCAGTATTTAGAAATTAAGAAAAAATACAGCGACAGTATATTATTTTTTAGGCTGGGCGATTTTTATGAGATGTTTTTTGACGATGCCAAGCTGGCATCTCAGGAGCTTGAGCTTGTGCTTACCGGCCGGGATTGTGGACAGGAAGAGCGCGCCCCTATGTGCGGTATACCTTATCATAGCTGTGAGGGTTATATTGCCCGTCTTGTTTCCCGAGGATACAAGGTGGCCATATGCGAACAAATGGAGGATCCGTCTTCGGCTCAGGGGCTTGTTAAACGCGATGTTATCCGCATAATTACTCCGGGAACCATTATCGAGGGCAGTATGCTCGATGAGGGCAAAAACAAAGGGAGAACGAAATTG
>DHNF01000058.1:0-164 GCA_002409375.1 Ruminococcaceae bacterium UBA5423 | reverse complement strand
ATGCTCGATGAGGGCAAAAACAACTATCTTTGTGTTTTGTTTGTAAATGACGATGCAACCGAAACCGGTATGTGTTTCGCGGACTGCTCTACCGGTGATATCCATGTGACTCAAATAACAGGCGATGATGTTGCACTGCGTGTTGTCAACGAGCTTGGACGGTT
>DHNF01000056.1:14967-18680 GCA_002409375.1 Ruminococcaceae bacterium UBA5423 | reverse complement strand
AAATCGTCGATGTTGGCCAGCGCAACGGCCAGACCTTCCAGCAAATGCCCGCGTTCGCGTGCCTTGCGCAACTGAAATACCGTACGTCGCGTAACCACTTCGCGGCGATGGCTGAGGAAGTATTCAACCATCTGCTTCAGATTCAGCAGACGTGGCTGTCCTTCCACCAGCGCAACCATATTGATGCCGAAGGTGTCCTGCAATTGCGTGTGTTTGAACAGATTGTTCAGAATGACTTCCGGCACTTCGCCGCGCTTGAGTTCGATGACCAGACGCATACCGTCCTTGTCAGACTCATCGCGAATATCCGAAATACCTTCGACTTTCTTTTCGTTGACCAGCTCTGCAATCCGTTCCTGCAGGGTCTTTTTATTAACCTGGTAAGGCAGCTCGTCTACAACAATAGACTGACGATTGCCCTTTTCCATGTCTTCGAAATGGGTTTTGGCACGCATGACGACGCGTCCGCGTCCGGTGCGATAGCCTTCGCGTACCCCGGTGATGCCGTAGATGATACCGCCGGTAGGGAAATCGGGCGCGGGAATCAGTTCGATCAGCTCATCCAGCGTGCAACCCGGGTTGCGCAGGCAGTACAGGCAGCCGTCAATCACTTCGCTCAGGTTATGCGGAGGAATATTGGTTGCCATGCCGACTGCAATACCCGTCGAACCATTAACAATCAGATTGGGAAACCTTGATGGCAAGACGACGGGCTCTTTTAAGCGATCGTCATAGTTTGACGCATAATCCACTGTTTCCTTTTCGATATCGGCAAGCATATCAATTGCAATACGGCTCATACGCGACTCGGTATATCTGTATGCGGCAGCAGGGTGCCCATCTATCGACCCGAAGTTTCCGTGTCCGTCAACTAAAGGATAGCGAAGCGAAAAATCCTGAGCCATACGAACCATAGCGTCATATACCGATGCGTCACCATGGGGATGGTAACGACCGAGCACCGAACCAACTGTATCCGCACTTTTTCGATACGGCTTTTCCGGAGTCAGGCTGTTTTCATGCATCGTATACAGTATTCTGCGGTGAACGGGTTTTAGACCGTCTCGAACATCGGGAAGTGCCCGCGCGATAATTACCGACATTGAATATTCAAGAAAGCTCTTTTTCATCTCTCGTTCAATGTCAACATCAACTACTTTATTTACGGGTTTGTTAAGTTCGTCCATAATTAAATCCAAGCCTTTCCGTGCCGCGATGCCGGCACATTGAATATATATTATTTAATGTTATGAAGCAGGATAATAACTGTCGACAAAGCTGCGCAAAGCATCTTTGTCTTCAACGCACCTTGTCGGAATGCTCAAAACGGCATAACGCGAATAAAATTTAAAGCTGTCCTTAGCTGCAACCGCCCGCGTAATCTCGGACCATTTTAACCTGACTTCGGATGTGTTTGTGCGGGACTCAACAATTATACCTTGTTCAGTAAAACGTACCGAAATATTTGTATTTGCACTATCATATATTAGCTTGGCCTTTGTACGCGTGCCCGGCACCCGGAGCAAAAATACAATTGTGTTGATTGCTAAATAGGCAACTAATCCCACGCCAAAATTATATAAAGCTCCTATCGTAAGACCTGCAATCATAGCAAAAACACTGTAAGCCGGAAGCATTTTAATAAACGCATTTAGTGCCGTGTCCCATGCAGTTTTTATAAATTCATCTTTTTTATAATCAACATTTATATAGATACCGCCATCGGTGTCCCACTCATTAACAGGTGAATCGGACTTTGACAAGATGCAAGGATTTTTTGCTGGAATTATGCGGTCTTCAATGCGTTGCCGCACAGGTGGTATTCCAATAAAAACTGCGCGCCGCACCAATTGCGTGTTGTCTTTGTTAATGCACCGTGCCGGTATTACAATTGCCGGTTGTTTTGGTGACAAAAAAATAATCATGTCCCTTGTTTCAATATACAGTACATTGTCCGAAAAGCTAAGAGTAACTGTTGCTTTTTGACTTTGTTTTTGAATTCTATCAGGATATACAGTAATCATGCCATAATATGTGTGGCCCTTTATCCGGCTTTGCTCATATGCTCGTTGAGCAGCTCTTTTGACATATGACGGCGCTACGTAGAACACAGCAATACCGGCTGCAGCAGCAAACAGCAGCATTAATACAAGCGAGGGGTTTATGCTGCGGTATGCAAGAAAATCACTCAATAGCATAAACAAGACAATTACTGATATACCGATATGCAAAATCATCTGCCCTTTGCGAAGCCGCAACAGACCGGTTGTCGCTGATACAATCATGTTAAACCTAACAAACTCATCGCGCGATATATCAACAGGGAAGCTTGCCATACTTCCTAAAGGAGACGATCCATCAGAGCTTAAGCGTGCAGGATGGTCTTTTAAACAAACCTGCTGCCCTTGACCGCCTTCATTGTTGTTTTCAATATATTCCATCGAACCTCTCCCCAGGTAATCCAAATCATTTTTCAGCTGCCCGAATTAAGTGTATTCCGAAGCTTATTTTGCTGTTCGGGGGTTAGCAGGCGTTTTGGAATCGAAATGCTAAGGTCTCGGCCTACCACCATTATGAACAGTGTAGGGGTTTCACTCCATCTGGTTAGCTGCGATATTAAAATCTGTCCCTGCACCCATTCATTTTTAATAACTATCAAGTCGTCTTTAAATGTATATGTTGTCGCGTAATGCAAATCTGGCTTTTCATTAAATTCGCGGGCGGCGGCTGCTTTATCAAATACAGGAGCAAAAACTCCGTCGTAGCAGGCAGCAATCAGTCCGGACAAAACCAGGCACAAAGCTGCCGGAGGCGACATCAATATATTCTCTCCGAAAAACAATCCGGCAAATCCCAGTATGATTAACACGGCACTTATGACATTAAATAGAGGTACAATATGCCTGCGTGATTTTTTCTTTTCGTGCGCAACAGCCTCACAGTATTCTTCACGCGTAACAAGAACGCTGAGTTTTATATCGCTATCATGGCACACAAAAACGCCTCCTAAAAAATTTAAAAAATCCAGTTTTTCATTACTCGTCTTTTGCGAGCAAACACATGTCGCAAAAACTTAACTATATTATCGGCATTTTCAGCCGGCAAGCATCGTTTCGGTATAATCAAAATACGCTCTCTATCCTTTATTAGAACAAATAGCTGCGGTGTTTCAATACAGCCTGCTATCAGCGCGTACGAGTCATTAAATGTAAGACTTTCTGTTGATGTTACAACAGTATCAGCATTAAGCTTAATTACTGCATTTGCCATCAAAGTTTTATATGTTAAATAGTCGCGTTTTGCCTGGGTTTTTATTTTTTCGGGTATAATAAAAAAGAAAACTATTAGCAGCGCTGGGCAGCAAAAACACAACAGCAACGGCAAAAATACCGATGAGTAGCTGTGACGAAACCAGTCTAACGAACACAAGCCCGCAAATAACAGTGCAGCCGCTATAAAAACAACAAGCCAAAGAGAGCGCAGCCAACCACTTGTACGTTCGGCAAGTAGCCACGCTTCTATATATTCTTTTTCTGTCGTATCTATAAAAATTTCTGGCTTATTCTGTAACTGCTCTCTCATCTGGTTTATTCACCCCTTTTGTTTTTATAACTCATTATATATCCAAGTTTTCTACATATTTGGCGTTATTTTCAATAAATTCACGCCTTGGTTCTACCTTGTCGCCCATCAGTATGGTAAACACCTCGTCA
>DHNF01000056.1:14425-14784 GCA_002409375.1 Ruminococcaceae bacterium UBA5423 | reverse complement strand
ATCTCACCAAGACCTTTATAGCGTTGAATATCTGCTTTACCGCCAAACTCTTCAACATATTTGTCCCGTTGATCATCCGAAAATGCATACCTTACTTGTTTGCCCTTTGATACCTTGAACAGCGGCGGCTGTGCGATATATATGTGTCCATTATCGACAAGCGGACGCATATACCTGAAAAAGAAAGTAAGCAGAAGTGTTCTTATATGCGAGCCATCAACATCGGCGTCAGCCATTATTATTACTTTTCCATATCTTAACTTGCTTATGTCAAAATCTTCCCCTATGCCGCAGCCAAGTGCAACAACAACAGGAACCAATTTTTCATTTCCGTATACTTTATCAATTCTTGCCTTTTC
>DHNF01000056.1:8292-14243 GCA_002409375.1 Ruminococcaceae bacterium UBA5423 | reverse complement strand
ACTTTATCAATTCTTGCCTTTTCAACATTAAGCATTTTTCCCCACAAAGGCAAAATGGCCTGAAAATTGCGGTCTCGTCCCTGGATTGCCGAGCCTCCCGCCGAATCTCCCTCAACGATATAAAGCTCTGTCCGTTCCGGGTCATTCCAAATGCAGTCGGCAAGTTTTTCGGGCATTCGGGTTGATGATAAACCACTTTTTTTCCGTGCAAGCTCCCTTGCATGCTGTGCCGCCTCACGAACACGCGCCGCACTAATCGATTTATCAAGAATCGCACGGGCAACTTTTGGGTTCTCCTCTAAAAATGGCACAAGCTTTTCACCCAGAAGAGTATTTACAAGTGAGCCCATTGCTGTGTTACCAAGCTTTGCTTTCGTTTGACCCTCAAACTGTGCGTCCTTTAGCTTTACGCTGATTACTGCAGTCAGGCCTTCCCGCACATCGTCACCTTTAAGGCTTGAGTCGTTGTCCTTAAGCATACCGTGCTTTCTTGCATAATCATTAAAAATGCGTGTTATTGCAGTTTTGAATCCCGTTTCATGCGTACCACCGTCTACGGTATGAATGTTGTTTGCAAAAGACACTATAATTTCGTTATAGCTGTCGTTGTACTGCAATGCAACTTCCGCAATTGAATCGCCGACTTTTGTAGACAAAAAAATCACATCGGGATGCAAAACATGATATCCTCTGGTTTTATTCATATATTCAACAAAAGAAGCTATTCCACCCTCATAGCAGAATTCTTTATTGCGTATTGAATCGGCATCTCGCAAATCGTTTAGCCGTATTTTAAGTCCTGCATTCAGGAATGCCTGCTCGCGCAACCGTTTTTGTAACAATTCAAAATCATATTCGGTTGTTTCTGTAAACACTTGCGGATCAGCCTTAAATCGAATAAGAGTGCCGTTATGGCTCGAATCACCGATAATATTAAGCCCGGTTACGGCAACCCCGCGTTCAAAGCGCTGATGATACACTTTGCCATCCCGGGAAATATCCACCTCAAGCCATTCAGACAGCGCATTTACGACCGACATGCCCACACCGTGAAGTCCTCCGGCAACTTTATACCCGCTACCCCCAAACTTGCCACCCGCATGCAGCACGGTCAATACAACAGTAACGGTTGGTATTCCGAGTTTTTCGTTAATACCTACCGGTATGCCTCTCCCGTTATCACACACAGAAATAATATTTCCCGGCAGTATGTCCACATCAACTTGTGTACAAAATCCGGCAAGAGCTTCGTCAATTGAATTATCAACAATTTCATAGACAAGATGATGTAATCCTTTAGGGCCGGTTGAGCCGATATACATACCGGGGCGCTTGCGGACAGCTTCGAGCCCCTCAAGCACCTGAATTTGACTTTCATCGTATGACGATGCATCCCCTGTTAAATTTATGCTGTTTTCCATCCCGGTTTCCATGGGTTTTACCTCCGTTTGCGTATAAGTTCTTTAAGTTAGCTTTCCGAAAAAGACAGTGAATCAAAATTTCCCTCGTTAAACGCCGCCCGTTTTCTCAACGTCGCAGATGAAATCTGGGAAATATAAACGGTTTCCCTGCCCGCACCGTCTACACAAATTATATAAGTTTTCGGAAACTCGTCTGATATATTAAAAACACGTCCGCCCTTTTGTGCGTCGTATAGAAAACGACGTGAGCTATTAGAAACAGTCGATGTTTCTAAATCAAAAATGCCTACAACATCATTGATAAGAACAACCGTATTCTGCCCAAGATGCAGATACATGTATTTTCCTCCAATATCTAATGTGTTTCTTGCGTGATTTGCCCCTGTTCAATATTGAATACTTGCCCGCCGGTTAAGCGATAAACCGGTGATGGGTCACAGCATGTCAAAAAAACCTGCCAGCCATTTATGTGATTTAATATATAATCCTGCCGACTGGTGTCAAGTTCACTTAAAACATCATCCAAAAGTGCCACCGGCTGTTCTCCTGTCTCTTCTTTAAGGATTGACGCTTCTGCAAGTTTTAGTGAAAGAACCGCTGAACGCTGCTGTCCTTGTGACCCATATATACGCGCCGGCTTTGATTTGATTTCCACCGACAAATCATCACGGTGGGCGCCCACAGTAGTAAATCCTGCCGCAATATCGGTATCTATTTTCTGCTTTAATTGCTGCAAAAAGTTTTGATACGCTGTTTTGACAGCAGTAGTCTCATCGCCCGCACAAGAGTCATACTTAATATTCATGGCTTCACTGCCACGCGATATGCCGTCGTATATTTTCTGTGCTGCAGGATTCAGCCGCCGGATGTATGCAGTGCGCGCCGCAAAAACCTGAGTTCCCGCAAAAGCAAGCTTTTCATCCCAAATATCAATACCTGCAGACGACCCGCCATCCCTAATAATTTTTAACAATGAGTTTCTTTGAACAAGAGCACGTTGATAATCAGCAAGAATTTTATGATATGCCGGTCTGAGCTGACAATAAGCGGTGTCTAAAAACTTGCGGCGCTCTTCGGGACCATCTTTTATAAGTGAAAGATGCGCAGGTGAAAAAACTACTGCACGAAAACGACCGGACAGCTTAACCGGAGAAGAAAGCGGGATTCCGCCAATTTTTGCAATTCGTCGATTTTGGATAAAAATTTGAGCATTTTGCTCTCTCCCCCCGGAGTTAAAGCACAGATTAAGTTCTGCCCTGTCTCTTTCAAAGGCAACGGTTTCGCTGTCTTTTGAGCCACGAAAACTTCGCGATCCCGTAAACAACCACAAGGCCTCAAGTAAATTTGTCTTTCCCTGTGCATTTTTTCCGTATATTATATTAATGTCAAGTGCCGGACATAAGACTCCCGTTTTAAGATTGCGAAATCCGTCAAACTCCATCCGCTTTACCAACAAAGCAAAGTCCGCCTTTCATTCGCTTATCAAGCGGGATTTTCCTTTAACAACATAAGCGGTTTTATCATTATTAATCTGTACCAAATCACCGTCATAAAGCTTGCGCCCCCGTTGAAAGCAAACATCACCGTTAACTGATATATCGCCATTAATTATCCAAGCTTTTGCTTGTCCGCCGGTGGTTGCCCGGCCAGCAAGCTTTAGAAAAGAATCAAGCTTTATTGTTTCAGTTGAAATTTGGACAGCTTCCTTTTTCATCTTTTGAGCCTCACAGGTAATACAAGGAACAAAAACGATTCTCCCAATACAGGTAACAACTTCATTGGTGAAAGCGGACCGCTTAATTCCATGCGTATTTTATCAGTTTCAGTATTTTTAAGTGCTTCAAGAAGGTAACGGCTGTTGAAACCCATTTCTTCCTGCTCTCCTTCAATTTCGGCATTGAGCGTGTCACATGCACTTCCGAGGGCCGTCGTACAGGAAAACGATACTTTGTCATCGCCAAATTCACAAACCAAAGGAGATTTTAACTTATCGCTTATTACAATTGATGCACGTTCTACTGAATCTATCATTTCCCTTGTTTTTACTTTTATTATTGACGATGATTGATCCGGAATTGCCTTTCTATACGGCAGAAATTCACCATCAAGCAATCGGGAAATTACCGCATATCCGTCAATTTCAAACACTATATGGCGCCGACCGACAGCAATAGATATCGGATTATCCTCGTCGGTCAAAAGCTTTAATACCTCAGACAACGTTTTACCCGGCACTACAAAGCACAATTCTTCGTTGCTTTGCACTTTCTCACATCTCATAGCAAGCCGAGATCCGTCTATTGCAACCAAGCGCAACTCATTATTTCCCAATTCAAACTGAATTCCGGTATGTACCGGACGATTGTCGGTTTGTGCGACTGCAAAAATTGTTTGCCTAATCATACTTTTTATTATGTTTTGAGGCACGGTAAACCCGGCACCGTCACTGACAGAGGGTAATTCAGGATATTCATCAGCCGATATACCCATTATTGTAAACTTAGCTTGTCCGCTTTCTATTGTGGTTATAAGCTTTTCGTCCGTACGAATAAGAACATTGTCAGACGGTAACCGCCTTACTATGTCGCTAAAAATCCGTGCACCGAGCACGGTTGCTCCCGGTTCACGCACTTGAGCTTCTATTGTTGTAGTTATTCCCATGTCAAGATCATACCCCGCCAAAAAAAGCGAATTACCCGATGCGCGAAGAAGAACACCCTCCAATGCGGGAAGAGAGGATTTTGACGACGCGGCGTGTTGAACATTTCCTACCGCATCTATTAAAGCTTGTTTATTGCAGTACATATTCATTAATAACAATCCTTTCTTATAGTAGTATATAGTAGGCACTGTTGAAATGGTTAAAAACTGTCATTTTCGGGATTAACTCTAATGTTTTTAGGTTTTATTCCTGTCGATACTCTGTTATTATTTTTGTGGAAAATGTGAAAAGAAAAAAAACTATCCACACTCGAGTTGAAATTTGTTGGTGGAATAAGGAAAACTAAGTTTAAAAACCTATTAAATGTTGAAACTCGTAGAATAATTTCCACCGCATAGTAAAGCTTGGTCAGAAAATGGCTGAACAAGTATATTGTTAATGTTGAATAGCTGTTTATAATATGATCAAATCTATTTTTCACTTATATTTTTAATAATGTCCATTACCATTCCTTTAAAAGATAAATCTTTTTGCATACGTGTCTCAACCTTTTTTATTGCATATACAACCGTTGAATGGTCGCGTGTCCCAAACTCTTGACCTATTGCTTTCATGGGCAACCCCGTAATATCCCTTACGACATAAATTGCAACCTGCCGTGCCTGAGAAATAAGAGCAGACCGTTTTGACGAACGAATGTCGTCTGGGGTTACATTGAGGGTGCGGCTAACCTCATTGATAATACGCTCAACAGTGATAGGAACAGGCTGGCTGTCGTTGCGTATATCGCGGATTGCATTTTGGGCGGTTATGATAGAGGGCTGCTCCCCGCCAAGAAGATATTGTGCTCGTATACGCTTGACAGCGCCCTCAAGCTGGCGTACATTATTTTTTAGCTGGGTAGCTATGTATTCTGCAATATTGTCGGGTATTGCAAGATCCAAAAGCTGAGCCTTTCTTTTAACAATTGCAATGCGTGTTTCAAGGTCGGGTGGCTGAATATCAGCAAGCAATCCCATTTCAAAACGGGTGCGCAGCCTTTCCTCTAAAGTTGCTATTTCTTTGGGCGGCCTGTCCGATGTAAGAACAATCTGCTTGTTTGCCTGATGAAGCGCGTCAAATGTGTGGAAAAATTCCTCTTGAGTTGAAACCTTTCCTGCGATAAATTGAATATCGTCCACAAGCAACACATCAACCTGTCTGTACTTTGCACGAAAATCAGGAGTGGTGCCCGTACCTATTGCTTCTATAAGCTCGTTGGCAATGTATTCGCCCTTAGTGTAAATAATTTTGACCGAAGGCGTATTTTTTCGCACTTCATTGCATATTGCATAGAGAAGGTGTGTTTTTCCCAAACCTGAACCGCCATATATAAAAAGAGGGTTATAGTAACCGGCAGGTTTGCTTGCCACGGCCTGTGATGCTGCATGAGCAAACTTGTTTGATGAACCGACAATAAAGTTTTCAAAAGAATATTCATAATCAGAATCTTTTTGTCCGAAAAGATTGCCCGACTCGGTCGATTCGTCAATAGAAGTTAGGCTTCCTGATTTTATATCCTCGCTTGATTCGATTTTAAGTCCCAGAGGAATACCAAGAACATGATTGAACGCGTCGCACAGCCTGTCCGCATAATGCTCGCTTATAATCTTCTTTTGAAAATTTGTGTTGACAAAAACCACAACATTGCCGTCAGAAATGGAATGAGGGTCAATACAGCTAAGCCAGACATTAAATGCTACTTCGCTTATATCTTCCTGTTTTCTTAAATAATCGAGAATGTTTGACCAGACCTGTTTAATGGACTCCATTAAAAAAACTCCTTAAACGTGAATATCATATCAGCGGTAAAGCCAGAAACCGATAAA
>DHNF01000056.1:6917-8156 GCA_002409375.1 Ruminococcaceae bacterium UBA5423 | reverse complement strand
TAAAGCCAGAAACCGATAAAAATAAAGGCGTGATAATACGCCTTAAAGGCTGAAGACGGCTTTCTGGCACCGTTATAAAGCTGCATAACAAACCGAAAATAATTGTATCACAATATTAAAAAGTTTTCAATCAAAAGCTCCCGCATTTTAAATTTTTGTTGACAAGCATATTACGTATTGCTATAATAACAATGTAATAAACAAAGCAGAGCGATTTTGCCCGCTCTCACCGCCGGATTTTGTTCCTGGTTGGTCAATACGGTTTATACCCGGTTTTATACTGGGCGGTATGCGGGCAGGGTTACTGTCCGCTTTTTGTATTATTATAACTTTTATGGTGGAGGTGCTACTCATAGCAATTAAGGAACTGCAAGTAAACAATCAGATTCGAGACAGCGAGCTTCGTGTTATTGACGAAAACGGCGAACAGATTGGCGTGATGTCGGTTGATAAAGCAATGAAAATTGCTGAAAGTAAAAATTTAGATTTGGTTAAAATCGCGCCGATGAGTAAGCCACCGGTGTGTCGTATTATGGATTACGGCAAATACCGATTTGAACAGTCTAAACGCGAGAAGGAAGCTCGTAAAAAACAGCACATAGTTGAAATCAAAGAAGTAAGGATCGGTCTTAATACCGACATTGGAGATTTCAATACCAAGGTGCGTCATGCCGCCCGCTTTCTGGGATCGGGCGACAAGGTTAAAGTCTCTATTCGTTTCCGCGGCCGTGAACTCGGACACCCCGAAATCGGGTACGAGGTTATGAAGCGGTTCGCCGAGGCGTGTTCTGAATTTGGAAATGTTGAGCGTCCCGCAAAAATGGAGGGGCGGCATATGATGATGTTCCTTGTCCCGAAACCAGAAAAGTGACTATAAAAGGAGGAAAACAGCAATGCCAAAAATAAAAACGCACAGCGGCGCAAAAAAGCGCTTTAAGTTGACCAAGACAGGTAAGATAATGCGCGCAAAAGCGTATAAATCCCATATTCTCAATAAAAAGACAACAAAACGCAAAAGGAATCTCCGCAAGACCACAACAGTGGACGTCACAAATTCTGCACAGGTCAAGCGCCTGATACCATATAAATAAACCGGGTTAAGGAGGTCAACAAACATGGCACGTATAAAGGGCGCTGTAACGACGCGCAAAAGAAGGAAGAAGGAACTAAAGCTTGCCAGAGGCTATTTTGGAGCTAAATCCAAGCTTTTTAAAACGGCCAAACAGGCCGTTATGAAAT
>DHNF01000056.1:6315-6739 GCA_002409375.1 Ruminococcaceae bacterium UBA5423 | reverse complement strand
GCCAAACAGGCCGTTATGAAATCGGGTCAGTATGCTTACATCGGACGTAAACATCGCAAGCGTGATTTCAGACGGCTGTGGATAACCCGTATTTCAGCCGCGGCCCGGATTAACGGGATCAATTATTCGACATTAATGAACGGTCTTAAAAAAGCAGAGATCAACCTAAACCGCAAAATGCTCGCCGAGCTGGCGGTATCGGATGCTGCGGCATTTGCCGAACTTGTAAAAAAAGCTAAAGCCGCACTGTAATAAGCTGTATTTTCGCCCGTCGGCAATGCCGGCGGGCTCGGCATATATGGCAAAGAATTAAAAGCTGCATTCAAGGGGTGGGTTTTTTGGTTGTTACCAGCCGCCAAAACAAAATTGTGCGTAAAGTTAAGCGCCTGATGACCGACGCCGGGTTAAGGCACAAAGAAGGTGT
>DHNF01000056.1:5533-6162 GCA_002409375.1 Ruminococcaceae bacterium UBA5423 | reverse complement strand
ATAGAGGGTATGCGCCTTTGCATAGACGCGGCACTATCGGGAGTTAAAATTCGCACACTGCTTTATACCGGCCAGGTTGCCCCAAAGCTTGAAATTCTGCACGATATGAGCGATCAGGCGATAGAAATATCACCCGGCGTTTCAAAAGCTATAAGTGAAACTACAACCCCTCAGGGTGTATTCTGCATATGTGAATTGCTTGACAACCGTTTGGGATTGGATACAATAATAAATAATCCAAATCCAAAAACAGGATATCTTGCCCTTGAAAACTTAAGAGATCCCGCAAACATGGGCACTATTATACGAACAGCCGAAGCGTTTGGTATTGACTGCCTGTTAATCTCGGACGGATGTTGTGATATATATAACCCCAAAGTTCTTCGCGGGAGTATGGGCGGTGTGTTCCGACAGCCTATCGTATCAGTCGGTGATATGACATCGGCGGTGAAGCGGCTTATTGGTTCAGGCATAGAGTGCTTTGCCTGTGTGGCAGGGCAAGATGCTGTGCCATTGCAAAATGCTTTAAAATCTGGCTGTGTATGCGTTGTCGGGAATGAGGGAAACGGGCTTAAACCCGAAACAGCGGCAGCTTGTTCAAAAAGTATTACAATACCGATGGTCGGGGG
>DHNF01000056.1:4597-5394 GCA_002409375.1 Ruminococcaceae bacterium UBA5423 | reverse complement strand
ATTACAATACCGATGGTCGGGGGTGCCGAGTCTCTTAACGCTGCGATGGCTGCCGGTATAGTAATGTGGGAGATGTCAAAAAGTTTGGGGGGGTGAACGAGTGGACGATAGGCTTTATTGGATATGGCTTCAGAACGTATTGTCACCCGGAAGTTATAAGGCAGATGCTATTCTGCGTGAGTTTGGCACTGCCCACAATGTATATAAATTGCCGGTCAAAAGCCTTGAATACTTTAAGTTGTCGGATGCTCAACAGACCCGCTTTGCCGACAAATCGCTTAAAGGTGCACAGGCAATTTTAGATGCTGCACTTGAAGGTTACGGCTGGGTACTGACTCCCGAAGATGCGCTGTACCCTTCAATACTGCGTGCAATTCAGGGCATACCCCTTGTACTTTATGGACACGGTGACTTTCCCGATTTAGATTTGCTGCCGTCTGTCGCTATTGTTGGAACACGTGCCGTAACGGCATACGGTCGGCGTGCAACAGCGCTGATTGCGGGAGGTCTTGCTTTAGGCGGTGCGGTTATAGTAAGCGGCGGTGCTTCAGGTGTAGACACAATAGCACATTTTGCGGCTCTTGCGGCAGACAGTAAAACAATTGCGGTGTTGGGGTGCGGAACAGATATAGCCTATCCACCCCAAAATGACAGGCTTTTAAAGTTGGTTGCAAAAAACGGGGCTGTGGTTTCTGAATACCCGCCCGGAACACCTCCATTGCGCCATCATTTTCCTCAGCGCAACCGACTGATAAGTGGTATGTGTCTTGGGGTATGCATAACCGAGGCACCCGCAA
>DHNF01000056.1:0-4416 GCA_002409375.1 Ruminococcaceae bacterium UBA5423 | reverse complement strand
CGTGATGTGTTTGCTGTTGCGGGCGACATGCTTACAGGGCGAAGTGCAGGTACGGATACTTTGATACGTCGAGGTGCACAGCTGATAACTAATGCCAAAGATATCTTGCAGGAATACATAGTCAGATTTCCCGATATAATAGACATGAAAGCGACCGATTCAGTTCTTTTTGATTCGCGCTTTGATATTGGCAATCTATTAGCTGAGGGGAGTCAGGCAGCAGGTTCCAAAAACCGCTTACATCAGTTAAAGCGTCAAACCGACAAACAAAAATGTCCCGAGGGTGTTTCAGAGCATGCACGCAGTTTATTTAAGCTGCTTAGTTGTAAATCTCGTAAGCTTGACGAGCTGATTGACTTGTCAAAACTGCAAGCATCTCAGGTTATGACCGCACTAACAGAACTCGAGCTTGCCGGTGGCATTCGCTGCACTCCCGAGCGGTTATACTGTTTATATAAATAAATTATTATGCCGGTATTACGGCAAATTGGAAAGGCCTGGTTATATGTCTAAACTGGTAATTGTGGAGTCACCCGCAAAAGCCAAAACAATAGAAAAATATTTGGGACAGGGTTATCATGTAGTCGCTTCTATGGGGCATATACGTGATTTACCCAAAACATTGTTGGGCGTAGACATAGAAAATGGGTTTAAACCGCGGTATACCGACATTGCAGGCAAAACAGCACTAATACGCAAACTTAAATCTGCAGCCGCCGAAAGTGAAAGCGTTATTTTGGCAACCGACCCCGACCGCGAGGGCGAGGCTATTTCATGGCACCTCGCCAATGTGCTAAAAATTGATCATAATGAAAAAAATCGCGTAACATTCAATGAAATTACAAAAAACGGCGTGGCAAAGGGTATGGAAGCACCTCGAAGTATTGATATGAATCTTGTCAATGCCCAGCAGGCGCGCCGTATACTCGATCGAATTGTCGGTTACAAACTCAGTCCGTTTTTATGGAAAAAGATCCGCAAAGGATTGTCTGCCGGCCGTGTTCAGTCAGTAGCCGTGCGCATTATTGTTGACAGAGAGGATGAAATTCGAGCCTTTAATTCCGAAGAATATTGGACAATTGACGCTATTCTTTCGGCCAGTGAAAGTGGGCGAGAATTCAAGGCGCGGTTACACGGCACACAGGACGGGAAAATTAAAATAGAAAACAAACAGACAGCCGACAGTATACTTAACGAACTTGAAAATTCGCAGTTTTCGGTTAAATCTGTAAAACGTGGCACACGCAAGGTGTCTCCTTCTCCTCCGTTTACAACATCAACGCTGCAGCAGGAGGCCAGCAGAAAATTAGGGTTTGTAGCTCGCCGGACGATGAAAGCAGCACAGGAGCTGTATGAGGGTGTTGAGGTTGAGGGTTATGGGGCAGTAGGTTTGATAACCTATATGAGAACCGACTCCCTACGTATATCAGACGATGCGCGGCGAGAAGGCAGTGATTTTGTGCGCAGCCGCTGGGGTGAACAATATTTGCCGAAGAAGCCCCGTTTTTACAAATCGAAGAAATCGTCGCAGGACGCACATGAGGCAATACGGCCGACAATTCCCTCGATTACTCCCGATAAAGCGAAGCCAACGCTTAGTTCAGACCAATACAAGCTTTATAAGCTGATATGGGAACGCTTTATCGCAAGCTTAATGGCAAACTGTGAACATGATACGTGCAGAATGGATATTTCGGCCGGACAATATGTGTTTAAGGCGTCCGGGTATACCGTGAAGTTTGACGGTTTCACGGTTTTGTATACCGAGGGTAAGGATGATGACAATGAAACCGACGGTCCGGTGCCGGTGCTGACCGAGGGAACTGTGCTGCACAGGCGTGAGCTTAAGGGGAACCAACACTTTACCCAGCCGCCTGCGCGCTATACCGAAGCAACACTGATAAAAACTCTTGAGGAAAATGGGATTGGCCGCCCGTCGACCTACGCTCCGACTATATCAACTATTTTATCACGCGAATATGTAGAGCGGGAGGGAAAGACATTAAAACCCACGGCGCTTGGCGAAATAACCACCAAGCTGATGAAAGAGCAATTTGCGGATATTGTTGACATTGATTTTACCGCAAATATGGAGCAGCAGCTTGATGAAATTGATTCGGGACAAAGCAATTGGGTAAACACACTAAAAGAGTTTTATGACGGATTTTCAAGCACGCTTGAAAACGCCGAAAGGAATGCCGGCGATGAGCGCATTGCTGTGCCTGACGAGGTTAGCGACGAAATTTGTGAACTATGCGGGCGCAACATGGTTATAAAAAGGGGACGATTTGGAAAATTTCTTGCATGTCCGGGATATCCGGATTGTAAAAATACAAAAAAAATAGTTAAGCAGACCGACGGCATATGTCCAAAATGCGGCGGGGCAATTATTGTTAAAAAAACAAAAAGAAATAGAGTGTTTTACGGTTGTTCCAACTATCCCAACTGCAATTTTATGTCATGGAACGAACCATCGAAAAAGGTTTGTCCACAATGCGGCAAAACCCTGTTTATAAAAAAAGGCAAAAACAAGGGTCTGTTCTGTTTAACCGAGGATTGCGGCTATACCGAACAAGCTGATCAGTCGGAAAAGGCGCAATCAAACGGTAAATAACAGATGACTATATAAACAGGGGGCGTGATGTCATGGGGCATATTTTGGTTGTTGGCGCGGGCTTAGCCGGCAGTGAGGCGGCATGGGCCGCAGCAAATGCCGGCGCCCATGTAACGCTAATAGAAATGAAACCGCACAAATACACGGCGGCACACCATTCGCCCGGGTTTGCTGAGCTTGTATGCTCAAATTCGTTTAAGGCAAAAAGACAAGACAGTGCAGCCGGGCTGCTTAAACAGGAGCTAAAACTTATGAGCTCGGTGTGTATGCAGGCAGCACAGAGCTGCGAGGTTGCGGCAGGCGGCGCGCTTGCAGTAGACAGGGAAATTTTTTCAAAAACGGTAACCCGATTAATAAAATCCCATAGCCGCATCAAAATAGAACACCGTGAAATCACGGATGTTAGCGAATTACAGGGCGATGCGGTAATAATTGCAACCGGTCCGCTCACCTCTGCACCACTGGCAAGTAATTTAAAAAGTATTTTGGGCAAATCACTAAGTTTTTATGATGCAGCGGCGCCTATCGTTGCAGCAGACAGCGTTGACAGCGAATTGTCGTTTTGTGCGTCGCGATATGGAAAAGACGGCAGCGATTATGTCAACTGTCCGATGGACAAGCTGCAATATGAGGCATTTTATCAAGCCTTGATAACAGCCGAAACTGTGCCGCTTCACGAGTTTGAAGTTGAGGACGGGCTTGTGCGTTTTTACGAGGGGTGCATACCTATTGAAGCCCTTGCCAAGCGCGGAAAGGACGCAATACGATTTGGTCCGATGAAACCGGTTGGGTTAACTGATCCCCGTACGGGACACCGTCCGTGGGCAGTATTACAGTTAAGGCGGGAAAATGCAGAGGGAACCATGCTAAACCTTGTTGGTTTTCAAACCAATCTTAAATTTGGCGAACAAAAACGTGTCTTTAGGATGATACCTGCATTGCAAAAGGCAGAATTTTTTCGATATGGCGTTATGCACCGCAACACATTTATTGATTCTCCGCGTTTGCTAAATCCTTCATTTGCACTCAAAGACAACTCCCGCATTTTTTTTGCGGGACAAATTACCGGTGTTGAGGGATATATGGAATCGGCATCGTCGGGAATAATTGCCGGAATAAATGCGGTGAGGGAAGCACGACAACAAGCACCCTTTATATTACCGCGACAGACCATGATGGGTGCTCTCGCCGCCTATATTAGTGACGACAGTGTTAAGGGTTTTCAGCCTATGGGCGCAAACTTCGGAATTATCCCGCCTCTTGAGCAGCAAGTGCGTGATAAAAAAGAGCGCCATGCAATGTTAAGCCATCGTGCAATTAATTTATTAAAACAAAAGCTTGTGCAGTTTTAACTTTAAACTTTAAGAACCGAAAGGGCGGTATTTAATAATGCGAATAATCGTGGACGCATTTGGCGGTGACAACGCACCCTTAGAAATAATAAAAGGCGCAGCCCTTGCCGCACAAACCGGGGTTCAGGTGCTGCTGACGGGAAAGCGGCAGGAAATAGAGATGGCCGCTGCCACAGAGGGTATTGAGTTGAATGGTATAACTATAGTCGACGCTCCCGATATCATCGGTATGCAGGATGAGCCGCGCAGCATTTTAAAGGAACATAAAAACAGCTCGATGGCCCAGGGACTTCGCTGCCTTGCGGCGGGAGATGGTGATGCGTTCGTTTCTGCAGGGAGTACGGGGGCTATGGTTATAGGGGCAACATTTTATGTCAAAAGAATCAGGGGAATTTCGCGTGCAGCCTTGGCGCCGCTTATGCCGAGTGATAAGGGCCCGTTTATGCTTAT